>CAZMOS010000069.1:0-18039 GCA_964567945.1 uncultured Lentimicrobiaceae bacterium | reverse complement strand
GGAGGATGTTGGTTATGTATTCATTAACTGTTCGTCCCCATCCGTCGAAATCAAGATTCACCGCATTTTCCTCAAAATCACAATCCACGCCTTTTTTCCACGGCTTATTTATAACATGTAAAAATTTACTTCTGACGGGATCGGGTGAAGAACAATATATTTTACCGTCTGTCGCCAACTGAAGGCCTGCTCCTCCGTCAGGGCTGATCAAAATAGCTGACTCAACAAAATGAGCAGAGTCTTCAATCAAACTCATATCGTATTGGTAAAGACGATACCCGACGCCGGTTCCATCTTCATTATAAGCATGCGTCGAAAAATAGGCAAATTTGGAATCTGGTGAAAATTCAATTGAATGTGGATCTTCAAAATATTGACCTAAAGGAGAATTAATAAAATACATGAAATTTATCTTTCCGGAGTTCGAATCAAAATGACATATTTGAGTTCGATCAAATTCTGTATCATTAGGTAATCCTTCACCCCAAAATTGAGATATAAGATATTTTTTATCATACGATACTTTCAGATGTCCACGCATAAAATCTATTGGTTGATAAGGGGAATAACTTAAAACTGGTTCAGAATTTATACCGGAAGAAGTTAAAAGAAATGAAGCGAAATAATCTGATGAACTTTTTCGTGTAATAATCCAAATATCTTTTCCATTTTTGTGTTTTACAGCAGCTAGTTTTTCAACAGCATCCCACGCATTATTTAAAAGAATATTTTTTTCAATTACTGCACCAAGTCCATCATCCATTGACATATCCACAACTGAATAATAAAGACCCGGTGAATCTCTTGCATCTTTTACTATAAAAACATAATATAAATAATTTGATCCGGGTTTCCGAACTATTAATGCAGCTTGTGTCGGGGCATAATACCCGAGCAAACCATAACCATTTTGCATGATCGAATGATTCTGATTCCATATTTGTTTTGCATTAGTTGCGAATAAAAAGTTTCCAGATGAATCACTGATACATGCGCTGGAACTAAAGGCAGAAAAAAAACCTTCTACAACATCAGGTTGCCCTGTATTAAAGTCTAATCCGGCATAACTTCCAAAATACCAGAAGTTGGCTTGCTTTTGAGCCACAACCGACAAACTTTGCAAAATAAAAATGAGTATGAGAAATTTCTTTAGCACGGCTTTAAAGTTAAACGATATCAGGAAACCGGGGGTTCCCAAAGTAAAATGTGTGTGTAAAGATAATGAACACAAGTGGGTTTGTCAAGAATGGGGAGGGGTTTTTTGTTGGAAGGGAACTTTTAAATTGATATAAACCGGCCAGGCCCATTCCCATTCCGCCTGCAAAACCTGACAGGTTGCTTCCCCGCGGGCTTTCAACCTTTCCGGTCTCCCCGCGCCGGGCCGGCTTCGACCGAAAAGGTTTTGCGCGGCCCGCACCTTCTCCATCAACTGACGGATTCGGTCGGACAGGCAGGAGTTGGGGGTGCGGCGGATATTTCTTATTTCTTATTTGATGTTCGATATTATATACAATCCACAAACACTCTTCCAGGTACGCCACAGGCGTACTCTGGAAGGTGTTTCCGCTCCAGCACCCCGCAACCCGTCCCGCAATGATGAAATAAACGCAGGTTGGTGGTTTCCGGTTTTTCCGGCTTAGGGTTAATCTTCCCCTTTCAGCAGGGTCAACTGTTTGGCGGCCATATCGTCAATGTATTCATAATAGTCTTTTTCATACAAATGCCTGGCCATTTCAAAATATTCAACAGCCTTTTGCCTGTCCGTTTTTTTATAAATGAAACCCAGGCGCAGCGCTGCCTCGGAAGCAAAATAATAGTCTTCGTCTTTCCCCAGCCGGATAACTTTTTTGTAGAAGGCAATTGCCTGGTTTTTCATCTTTTTATGATCGGAATACTTTCCTTTTAAAAGGGCATATTCCAGTTGCCAGGCAAGCGGATCATTCAGGCCCGGCTTATTTCTGTCAAGTATCGAACCGGCTTTGTCGTAATAGCCACCGTCCATCAGCAGGCGTGCTTTGACAAGCCCGGTATCGGGCACATAATCCAGGTGGCATTCGTACATGGCTTCACGATCCCGTTCCTGGACCTCCTTACCAACGGTACAGGTTACTTTGCGGTAAAGTTCAAATTTCTTTTGATCTCCGTTTATCAGCCAGAAAAGAGCAATGTAATAATTTATTTCTTTCAGATAGTTTTCATTTTTGGTGAGCCGGAGATAGTTTTCCAGGTACTTTATGGCTTCCGGGTCGAGTTTGTGCATTAATATGCGTGCCATCATGTAATCGTAGGCAGGAAAGGTCATTTCAACATTTTCAGGGTCGAATTTCCGTAATATCTTCAGTGCCTCTTCATTATGCCCGGAACGGTAGGCCGTATTGGCATAAAAATACCGGACCAGCCTGTAATTCCGGATTGAACTGTCAAGCGATCGGATAAATTTATATGCCGACCCGGGTTCCCTGTTCAGCTTGAAAGAGTTGACAAGATAAAGGACAGCGGCTGCATTTAATCCGCGGGTATTTTTTTCGGCCAGAAAATAGTTGAAAAGCAGGCCAAACCCTTTTGTTTCGTCACCCTTAACGCCAAAAAATGAAGCAGCCCAGCGGACGAAAGGCGGCAGGTTTAAAAGCGAAACATTAAAAAATCCGTCGTTTTTTTTACTCATCAAAAAATCCGGGTAGTCATCCAGATTGTCATAGGTTAACCGGTAGGCTCTGTAACTTCTCCTTACCCCGGATAATTTGTCGCCGTATAAGGTATTGGCTATGCCGGTTTGCAGCAACATATCCGATTCAACGGCCTTGTAATAGGGTGAGGTCGTTTCCTTGCCGTCCATGATCTCCCGCCTGTCCTGGTAATCTATCAAAAACCGGGAATAAAATTCTTCGGAAGGATTCCCCAGCAATTCGATGAATTCATTGGTCTGCCCAAGGTAATAAGCATAATAATTGGTTGGATTTTCCTGTAATTCTTTTTCTATGATCTTTTTCGCAGATACCACTTCCAGGTTCATCATCTTTTCCCATGCATCCAGGCAACGCTCATTAACAACGTACTGGCCGGTTAAATTACCGGATAATAAAAAGAGTGAAATGAACAGCAGGGAATATAAGTTTCGCAACATTGAGTTATGATTTAGCAGGCAGCAAAAATAAAGTATTTCATTTACGACCGGGGAGGTTATTTTAAACAACGCCTTATAGATTGTATATTAACCTGAGTTCGATATAAGTGAGCAGATTGAAATCTTGTAAATATGTAGTTTAAATTTCAATACTGAGTCCACTCCAAAAAGTAAATATCTTGCCACAAAGACAGGAAGACCCGCCAGGCAAGCCTTGTCGGGCAGGCACAAAGATACACCAAGCCCATTTGTTAGAATTTCACTACTTTGTATACCTTTGAGCCTTGGTGAATTGGTGGCTAAAATGATAGATTGGAGTTTTCGGAGTGGACTCAATACTCCATTATTCCAAATCACAATAATACATAAGAAGCAGATTATCTTTCAAATAATAATTCTGCTTACATCGAACTGACGTTTTTAGGGATATTAAATAGCTTAAGAATCATTAACTAATCTTCAAGTCTTTTTTTCGTACTTTTGCGCATGTACCAAAAAAAGTGAAAAAATTGAACGAGGTAAAAATTGACAAGATTGACGGAAAACAACTGTATCACAGTTTCATTTCCGGAGCCCATAAGATTTTTGAAAATCAGAGTTATATCAACAAGATCAATGTCTTTCCTGTCGCCGATGCCGATACGGGAACAAATCTTGCCTCCACCATGCGCTCAATTATTGATATTTCGGTACCTTCCAAGAATCTGAAGGTTTCCGCTGATTCGATAGCTGATGCGGCCCTCACAGGCGCCAGAGGCAACTCGGGAATTATTTTCGCTCAGTTTCTTTATGGTTTCAGCAACGAGTTGAAGGCCAAAGAAACCATTACGGTAGAAGATTTTGCCGAGAGCATGAAAAATGCAGTCAAATATGCATACGATGCCATTGCCAACCCGGTTGAAGGTACAATTATTTCGGTGATCAAAGACTGGGCGGAGCATTTGTACAGTTTGAAGGACATCATAGACGATTTCATCCGGTTGCTTTTAGCTGCTCTTGAAACCGCCTCTCACTCGTTGAAGGAAACAGCCAAACAAATGGAAAAGTTAAGGAACAGGCATGTCGTGGATGCAGGTGCCAAAGGCTTTGTTGTATTTCTTGAAGGAATGCTTGAGTTTTTCAAAACCGGTAAAATATTAAGTGCCGATATTCTTGAAGATGACCAGGTTATTGAAGAAGAGATCATCAGCCACGAAAACCTGACATACAGGTATTGCACCGAAGCCCTTATATCGGGAGATAACCTTGACAAGGAAAAAATACGAAGTACGATTGAAGGCTACGGCGATTCGATGGTTGTGGCCGGTTCCAACAAAAAGATGCGTATTCACATCCATACCGATACACCCTGGACATTGTTTGTTGAACTGGGAAAGCTGGGGAACATTGCCGCACAAAAGGTGGATGATATGGTGATGCAAAATGAGGTTGTGAGCAATGCACGGTTCAAAACCGCCCTGCTTACCGATTCCTCCTGCGACCTGCCTGAAGCGCTCATCGAAAAGTATCAGATACAGGTCATCCCGCTGAATATCCATTTTGGAAAATCGTTTTATCTCGATACCGTTACCATGCAGGCCGAGCAGTTTTACAAAATGATTGACACGGCACCTCAATATCCCTCGACGTCACAACCTTCATACAAGGATTTTTATAATAAATACAACTATTTATCAACACATTACGAAAGTATTATCGGTGTTCATATCAGCAACAAACTGAGCGGCACCTGGCAAAACAGCCTGAATGCAGCCAATAAAGTCATTGAACATCATCATAAAAAGATAGATGTTGTCAACAGCAACAGGGTTTCCGGAGGGCTGGGCATATTGATTCTCAGAGCGGCCAGAGCTCTTGAAAGAGGCATGAGCCATGATGAAATAGTGGCACAACTTCCGAAATGGTCTGACAAAACCCGTATGCTTGTCAGTTCAAAGACATTGAAATACCTGATCAAAAGCGGGCGTGTGAGCAATACGCGGGGCTTTATCGGGACTTTGCTGAACCTGAAGCCCGTTATTGAGGTAAACAACCGGGGCGAAACGGAATCATTCGGTAAACCGTTCACCGAGAAAAGAAGCATGAAAATCATCATGAACGAACTGAAACGACATCTTGAAGGTAAGAATATATGGGGTTACACAATAACCCATGCCAATAATATGAGTACGGCGCAATGGTATGCTGAACAAATTAAGGCGTTGACCGGAAAAAAACCCGAATATATCAAAGCAGCCTCGCCTGCGTTGGTAACCAATGTGGGTATCGGTGTTGTTGCTGTTTCCGTGATGCTTGACTAATATTCGTTGAACGACAGCATCTTTTTTATCCTCAAACATTATCCGGAATATGAATAATAAAGAGATCAACATCGAAACCAAATTCGATCGCAGTTATATTGAAATGGCCGGGGTCTGGGCGAAAAACTCTTATTGCAAACGCAGGCAGGTAGGGGCGCTCATTGTAAAAGACCGGATGATCATTTCGGACGGATACAACGGGACTCCGTCAGGTTTCGAAAATATTTGTGAAGATGAAAACGGCAATACCAAACCGTATGTCCTGCATGCCGAAGCCAATGCCATAACCAAAGTAGCCAAATCGCACAACAGCAGCGAAGGTGCCACCTTGTACATCACTGATTCGCCTTGTATGGAATGTGCCAAACTGATCATCCAGTCGGGCATTGTCCGGGTGGTTTACGAAAATAAATACCGCATTACTGACGGTTTGGACCTGCTGGAAAGGGCAGGGGTTGTTGTTGAACAGTTGAAACTGTAGAAACGGTCATTAAATAAAGCAGTCTTAAATGTTAATGACCGGCTTATTCTAAAACCGGAGACTTAAAGGTTTTGGAAAAGACTTTTATTTTGAATCAATAAAAATGTCAAAGGAAATAGAAAGAAAATTTCTGGTCAAAGGTGATTTCAAGCCATTTGTAACGAACCAGACACGGATAATACAGGGATATTTATCATCCGTACCGGAAAGGACGGTCAGGGTAAGAATAAGAGCAGACAAGGGTTTTCTGACCATCAAGGGGATCGGCAACAAATCGGGGGCCAGCCGGTTTGAATGGGAGATGGAAATACCGGTAGAGGAAGCCGAATCGTTGCTGAAGATTTGCGAGCCGGGCATCATTGAGAAAACACGGTACATTGTCCCCGAAAAAAGCGGGTTAAAGTATGAGGTGGATGAGTTTTACGGTGACAATGAAGGGTTGATCATGGCGGAAATAGAGCTTCCCTCGGAAGGCCATCCGTTTGAAAAACCCGGTTGGCTTGGAAAAGAAGTTACCGGTGACGCAAGATATTTCAACACCATGTTGATGAAAAACCCTTATAAAAACTGGAAGCCAGCTTAATCCGCCATAGCTTTCTGCTGATGCAAAAGTTCACAATCACCGGTTTATCCGAAAGCTTTAAACCTCAATCTTCAACCCGTCATAGTCCGGGCAGATGAAATATGGGTTGACGATTTTTCTGACTGACATGAACTAACGGAAATAAAAATCGTATAATTGAACGGCGGATTATTGGAGTCAGTATTTATAGTCCATTCACAACATTCATAATGAATACGAAAAGAAACAAAGGTAAAAAAGAGCAGATGCCCAAAAACGACAATCCTTACTGGAAATACATCATGGAGTTGGATATCGGCTTTTATCGCATTGCTACTGATGGGGTGATACTGGAACATAATCCGGCTTTCAGTTCTATCCTTGGATATAAAGCCGGTGAGAACCTGACCGGAATTTCTGTACTTGATTTTTGGGAAAATCAACAAGAGCGAATTGAATATCTCGAAGAGATTATGAAAAAGGGACATGTGAGAAATTACGTGATCAGGTCAAGAACAAAGGATAACCGCTCAATTGCTGTACAATTGAATTCACACCTTGAAAGAGATAAAAACGGATATTCCCTTTGGATTGAAGGAACGCTGAACGATATTACTAAACTCAAAAAATATGAAGAATCGTTACAACAATTTCAAGCACGGTTCGATGCCTTGCTTTCATCCACTACTGACGAGATTTTTCTAATTGATAACGAGGGAAAACTGCTGATTGCTAATGAAGCCCTCGCCCGAAACATGGGGAAAACCAAAGAAGCTCTGGAAGGTATTAATGTGTTTAATGTCAGACTGGCTGAATTGTCACGCTCTCGCAAAAAACAGATTGATAAAATGAAAAAAACCCGGAAAGCAATTAATTTCCAGGATGAATATAACGGTTGCTGGTTTGATAACCACTATTTTCCGGTTTTTGATCCAGAGGGAAAAATTACAGGCACCGCCATCTTTTCCAGGGATATCACAGATAAAAGAATGGCTGAGGAAGCATTGAAAAGTTCGGAAGAACGATTCAAAATAATATTTGAACATGCCCCCGACTCTATTTATATACATGATATGAATGGAGTGATTCTGGATGCCAATAAGCAGTGCGAAAATATCACCGGTTACAAAAGAGAAGAATTGATCGGAAAGAATTTATTTGAATTTGGTTTTTTGGATCCGGAGGGGTACGAAAAAGCCATGGAGTTGTTAAAAAATGTATTACACTCTAATGACATCGGCACTCACGATTTTGAAATAACGAGAAAGAACGGTTCAAAAGTACATCTTGAAGTCATTGCCTATTCTGTTCTTCTGGGTAGTGAAAAGGTCGTACTGGGTGTTGCCAGAGACACCAGCGAATTTTATCATGCCAAAGAAATGCTTGAACGGAGTCGTCATATCCTGCGAGAAGCACAGCGCATCTCCGGTCTCGGTACTTATGAACTGGATATAGCATCAGGTGAATGGACTAGCTCGGATATGTTAAATGTGATTTTCGGTATTGATGAGCAGTATAAAAAAAACATTAAAAGTTGGTTAAAATTGGTCCATCCCGATCACCGAAGGGAAATGACGAATTATTTGTATGATGTGGTACTTAAGCAAAAAAAGGCTTTTGATAAAGAATACAGGATCAAAAGGCATAATAACAAAGAAACAAGATGGGTGCATGGAATCGGAGAACTGGAATATAATGACCAGGGCAATCCTGTCAGAATGATTGGTACAATTCAGGATATCACGCAAAAAAAAGCAACAGAAGAGAAAATCAACTTATATCAAAAAAAACTTCGACAACTCAACTCTCAGCTAATGAGAACAGAAGAAATGGAACGGCGGAGAATTGCCGTTAACATCCATGACTACATCAGCCAGTCGCTGGCTATTGCTAAAATAAAACTGACCACCTTAAAAAATCAACTGAATTCTGAAAAAACCATAAATGAAATCAATGAAATAACAAGTAGTATTTCTGATGCTATCAGAAACAGCCGGATCATCACCTCGGAATTGAGTCCGCCAATTTTGTTTGAACTCGGCCTGATGGCCGCCCTAAACTGGAAACTGGAACAAATAGAAAAAATACATGGTATCCATACATTGCTATTGGGAGATTTATCTGAATTTGACCTGACAGAAGACGAACAGATACTGCTTTTCAGAGTGGCATCCGAATTGATTATGAACACGGTGAAACATGCACAGGCCAAACAACTTTTTGTAAAGGTAAAGGCTAATACGAAACAAATGATTCTGGAAGTGAGAGATGACGGACGGGGATTTTACGCTGAACAAATTATGCAACGTACTGAAAAACAAGAAGGCTTCGGGTTATTCAGTATCAAAGAAAGGATTGAACAGCTGGGTGGTAAATTTCAAATCCGTTCAATATTGGAAAAGGGTACAACCATTACTATTCAATTGAATTCTGAAACAAAAAGCAAAGTACGATGAGCATAAGAATTTTATTGGCTGATGATCACCGGATAGTCAGAGAAGGCTTAAAAAACCTGCTGGAGATGGAGCCTGATATGAAAGTGATTGGAGAAGTTGACAATGGACGGGAAGCAGTCAGACTTGCCGTTAAACTGAAACCCGATATCATCATTATGGATATTGGTATGCCCGAGTTAAATGGTGTGGATGCCACCCGGCAAATTTTAAACCTGTTCCCCAAAGCCAGGGTTATTGCATTATCAATGCATTCCGAAGACGAATTTATTAGACGTGTGTTGGTGGCAGGCGCTTCTGCCTATCTTCTGAAAGATTGTGCTGCCGATGAACTGGCTGTTGCCGTGCGAAGGGTGTATTCAGGAAGAAAATACCTCAGCCAGGATATCTCCGAAATCATCATGAGGGATTTTATTGAGTCGAAATGGATTGAAAAAGAATCCGGTAAAACTTCTCTAACAGAGAGAGAAAGAGAAGTACTGCAATTACTGGCGGAAGGTAAATCCAATAAAGAAATATCTAAAAGACTGTTTATCAGTGTAAAAACTGTTGAATCTCACCGTAAGAACATCATGGATAAACTTCAGTTGTTTACCATACCGGAACTTACCAAATATGCCATACGTAACGGAATTACTACTCTTGAGTAGTTTGAAAAATGTTAATGCAAAGCGGCAATAGGATTCTTTATTATTGCATTTAATACATTTCCGGAATCATGAATTCAAACAGGATTCAATACGGAATTATTCTGAATAAGTAAGAAAAAATTTCTTGTAAAATAAGGATTTTCCCTACTTGATAGATTATCCCCAAAATTTACTTTTGTAATTGCAAGTTAAAAGATTTTTTAATCGAAATTAACTTACATCTTATAGAAGACAATTGTAAATAGTTTTTACACAGCGAGTAATAGTTCATAAAAGTGTTTTAGGAGAATGATAAGGGTAAGGTTTGTGTAAATCGGGATATAGTGCGGGGGCTGAAGCATTTTAAAGGTTTGAAGTGGAATCGGTAGTGCTGCTCCTGCACTGATATCCTTTTTTGCTTTTTATGGATACAGATGACTATAAAGATTTGACTTTCCTTCACAATAATTAATCGTTTTAGAACCTTACCTTATTTCCTTTTTTCAGGGGTAATCTGTCTTATATTAAGGATATTCCTGAATCATTTTTTTAATGAAGGATATAACTTTGTTTCTGATTTTGAGTGTTGGGAATAATTAAAAAGTATGAACAATGTCAGCAATAATCAGGAGCGAAAAGATGGAACATGAATTAAAAAGTCCATCATTGAAATCTAAATCCAGGAAAGATTTTAATAAGTTATTAGTACTATATCAGGAGCCATTAACCGGAATAATTTATAAGCTGACCCATGACTCTGATATTACTGAAAAACTACTTATCAGGATCAATAATAAAATTTACAGTTCCCGCGGTCAGTATCACGATCAGATACCTTTCAGCACTTGGTTGTTCCGACAGGCTACTGACCAATGCATTGATTATTTACGACAAAAAGGAAGTAATTTTAATGGGATTTTAAAAAGGAAAAATAACATATCTCACCGGAAGAAAACAATTAAAAAGCTGGTAGCGTAGTCAATGGCAATCAAAGTACTAATAGCAGATGACCACCGGATTGTCAGGGAGGGATTAAAGACCTTACTTGAATTTGAAACGGACATCGAGGTGGTTGGTGTCGTGGGAAATGGCCGGGAAGCAGTAAAGATTGCCAAAGAAAACAAACCTGAAATCATTATTATGGACATCAGTATGCCCGATCTGAACGGAATTGATGCCACACGTCAGATATTGCATGAACTGCCTGATTCAAAAGTAGTCGTGCTTTCGATGCATACCGAGGAACAGTTTATCCGAAATATTCTCTTAGCCGGCGCATCGGCTTATTTGTTTAAAGATTGTGCTGCCGACGAACTGGTAAATGCCATCAGAAGAGTAAATAGTGGTAAAAAATACCTGAGCCTTGAAATATCAGAACTGCTTGTACGGGAATTTGTCGGGTCCCGCTGGATGGAACCTGTGAAAGGTTACATACCGCTAACGGACAGGGAAAGAGAAGTATTACAACTCATTGTCGAAGGCAAATCAACAAAATTTATTTCTGAATCCTTATTCATCAGTGTAAAAACAGTTGAGTCGCATCGCAAAAATATTATGGATAAATTGCAGTTGTTTACTATACCCGAGCTCACAAAGTATGCTATCCGTAACGGAATTACATTTCTTGAATAAAAATCACGGACACTACTTCCCAGGCCATTACTTTTCTTATCCATACGATCTATTTCAATAGCATTAAATAAGGAAAAATAACCCGCTTTATCAGGTTTCCCCTGATCTCCTTTTTTATTGTAGTCTCGTAAAACAACAATGTTTTTTAGTTGCAAATTTAATGAGAAGGTTCCATGAAGAAATCTAATCTGTTAAATGAAAACGGTCAAAAAGATTATTTTCTTATTCAGTGTGCATTGAAAAACAATGACCAGAAAGCCTATGCTGAATTGATGAATCGCTACCGCAACTCTTTGTATTATATTATTTATAAAATGATTGGGAGCAAAGATGATGCAGAAGATTTGCTTTTTGAATCATTCGAAAAAGCATTTAAGAATCTTAGGCATTATACTCCTGACTTTTCTTTTAGTACATGGCTGTTTCGTATTGCCATCAACAATTGCATAGATTACCTGCGTAAAAAACATAAACAAGAAGTTACGAGTACAGAGATTTCGGAGGAATATTTTAAAAAGATAGTTAAACAGGAGCCTTCAAATGATCAAAGTCCTGAAGAACAACTAATCCGAAAGCAAAGATTCGAATTCCTGAAGAAATGTATTGATGGCTTAAGCCCGAAATACAGAATCGTGATAGAGTTAAAATATTTACATGAAAACACTTATGAAGAAATTTCCGAGAAAACAAACCTTCCCGTTGGTACGGTTAAAGCCCAGTTGTTCAGAGGAAAGAAGATACTTTACGACAGATTGCGAAAATCTATAGGATAAAAAGAACAGTATTAAATTAAAATTTGAAATAAAAATACATACAAATTCTGATTTCAAAATCGCCATAAACCAAACGACGAGTTCAACAAAACATGTATTAACCTTAAAAGAAAAAGTCATGAGAAAAATAATTACATTATTAGCGGCAACTTTACTCGGAGTAATTTCCGCCACAGGTCAAAAGAATAGTTTTCCCTCCCCCGAAAACAATATTTATTATTTAAACTCCTATTTAGATAACATGTTTGAACTGGAACAATATAATTTGAATTCGGGTTTCAAAGCATGTGTAATGAGTTTTACCAACATGCACGAAGTTCAGTTGTCATTTTCCGCACTGGATGGCCGTGCAGGGGTGCTGTATTTTATGGCAACCGATACCTTGTTACATCATCATTTGTATTCGGTTGACTTGAATTCATTGGAAGTGTTGGCCAGCCCCGAATTTCCGCAATCGGCGTTGGAGGGATACGTGTACGAACTCCAGGTTGATCCTTATTCGGGAAAATTATATGCCTTACAAAAGTCTTTCAACGGCTATCAGGCTAAATTCTCTTTTATAGTCATTGACCCTGAAACAGCAGAGAAAACAGTGATACGCGATTTTATGGACTTTGAAAACATTGAAACTTCATTTTCATCCCTAGAACCCTACGAAGGATTATATTATTTTCTGGGATTGGATAAATACAATGTTTCGTGTCTCTACGGACTGGATATTAACAGCGGGGACATCGTCAGTAAAACAGAATTCCAGCAATCTAATACAAATGGTTACGTTTATGAACTTCAGATAAATCATATTACAGGTAAGTTCTATGCTTTGCAAAAGTTGGGAAACAATCCGCCTTCATTTTCATTGATAGAAATGGACCCTATGACGGGCAGCAGAACAAATGTTGTTCAATTGCCTAATGTTGAAGGGGTTTTTTGTTCTTATTCCGCAATCAATGAACAATTAAATCAATTTTATTTTGGTGGATTCGATAGCAATTTTAACAATTATTATTACATCGTTAACCTGATGGATAGAACAATAGATAGTATTCCATTTGAAAATTCTCCTGAACAGGGTTACCATTACGAAGTTAACTATCCTAATCCTGTTATACAATATATTCAGGTCGAAGTGCATTCCATTAGCCAAGGTGATAGTATCCGGTTAAGTGTTCCGGATAATTATCAGGCCTATTTATGGAGCAACGGGGAAACCACTCCTTCAATCTATGTTTCGGATACTTCCCAATACTGGGTGCGGTTGATTACAAAATGCGGTGTACTGGCGGTTTCAGATACAGTATCGGTTAATGTGTACAATAATGCCATTTTGCATGATTCATTGTTTTATGAATCAGAATGTTGCCTTTTATCAGGTAAATCCATCAGCATGGCTTATGCCGAGATTATTTCGGTAGAAGAAGGGCAGGTTCTTGTCAGGTGGAATTTCTTAACCACAAGAGGAAAGAAACTGGCGATGGACGTTTCCTACCCGGTAACCGAAAATGGCGTTTATCCTGTAAGTATCAGGTTCCGTTGTGATGGAATGCAATCGGAACAGCAGGTTTTTCATGACCTGATTAATGTCCGGCAATTGGAATACACTGGTAAAGAGGAATTTCCTGGTCAAAACGACTGGTTGCTGTATCCCAATCCTGCCCGTGACAAGATACAAATTGATCTTAAAAGGATTTATCGCACGGTTGATACTGAAATATATACTGTAAACGGCAGTATTGTAAAAAGAAAAGTATTTTATGGAGCCGGAAATATCGAACTTAATGTGAGTAATCTGGAAGAGGGATTATATTTGATAAAAGTGAATGCAGATAACGAGATCAGGATTCTCAAAATAGTAAAAAAATAGTCTTGTTGTGTGTGAGTAAATGACTGGGAACATGTGTTTTTAAAATTTTTAGCAGCACTGCCAACGTATCTCATATATATTCTTTTAAGGGAATTTGTAGCCAATAAGATTGGCATAAAAGGGGCGGACATGTGCGGCCCCTTTTTTAATGCCGTTTTGTCTTTGTGAGCTTGATAAAAAAGAATAAATACAAGAAACAGAAGACGACTGTCATATTTTACTTTCATTGAAAATTAGAAAGCTATTGCCCCGGCCTGGAAGCATACCTGACTAGGACTCGCCAATTTGTTTTTTCAAATTGATTATTTCCTCTCTCAATTCATTTAACCTGAATTCTTTGGCCAATAATAACTTGTTAAATCGTTCCAGTTCTTTGTTTTTTTGTTCCAGTTTTTGCGTTCGCTCCTTAACCAATTCTTCAAGCTGGTTTTTGTAAGTTTCAAGTTCAGCTTCTGTTTTTTTACGGGAAGTTATATCTGTTTTAATACCAATAAACCTGATGATCTTGTTATTTTCATCTATGATAGGTGTAATAATTTCTTCTTCATCATAAAGGGAACCGTCTTTTCTCTTATTGATCAATTCACCTTTCCAAACTTTTCCCGCGAGGATAGTATTCCAGAGGGTTTCATAAAATTCCTTGTTGTGTTTTCCCGATTTTAGCAGACGCGGTTTTTTTCCGGTGACTTCATCAAAGGTATAACCGGTGAGCGTGGTGAAAGCTTTGTTGATCCATTCAATAGTACCATCCACATCGGTAATTATAACTGCATTAGCAGCAGAATTCAGTGCATAGTCGCGTAACCGCAGATTTTCTTCCGCTTTTTTTCTTTCGGTGAGATCTCTCGCAAAACCGAGAACCGCTTTTTTCCCGTTATAATTGATTATCCCAGACCTTATTTCCACCGGAAATACCATCCCGTCTTTGCGTTTATGGAATACCTCCAGAGTCACTGTTTTGCCTGGTAAAAGATTATCCCATATTTTTTTCCGCAACTTCCGGGGAACAAATACCGGATCAATATCGGGCAATTTCATTGAGAGCAATTCTTTTTTCGTATAGCCCAATGAGAGGCAGGCTTGACGATTAACCATCAATACTTTTTCGGTTTCAAAATCCACTACAAGCATGGCATCACCCGCATTTTCGATCAGTATGTTTAATTGTTCCTCTTTATTTTTGATTTCCTGTTCTGTATTTTTGCGATCGGTAATGTCCTGTACGATACCCTGCAATGTTAATGCTTTTCCCTTTTCATCATATACAAGTTGGGCTTTGGCATGCACCCAAACAATTTTCCCGTCTGGTCTGATTATCCGGTGCTCAATATCGTAATCTTTACTGTTTTTGATTGCCATTTCCAGGTTTGCATTAACGTAATCCAAATCATCGGGATGGATGACTTTGGTAATGAAATCAGGTATTGAGTAGGTTTCGCTCTTATCAAGACCATACAACTCATACACTTCATCTGAAATTTTTATTTGATTTGTTTCGAGGTTCCAGAACAAGAATCCTATTCTTCCTAATGCAGCAGCTTTTTTTAGCAGTTCATTGGTTTCTTCCAGTTGTTTCTCAAATTGTTTACGTTCGGAGACATCTTGGCAGATTACAAATAGTCGGGTGACCTTTTCGTTTTCCTTAACAGGTGTGATATTTACCTCATAATAAAACAGGCTGCCTTTGACTTTTTCCGAATATTCAAAAACGATTTTTTTCCCTTTGATTGCCTCAAGGTATTTTGACCGCCAAATTTTTTTTAATGCTTCCGGTAATATATCAATGGCATTCATACCTTTCGTGGGAATTTTTTGATATGCTTTCCGGCAGAAATCTTTGTAACTTTTATTGATACTGATAAAATTCAATTCCAAATTAACCGACCAGATAGAAACCGTACTCGTTTTGACCAGGTTGTTCAGGTTAGCCTCAAATACCTGGTCTCTTTTTGATGTCAGCTCTCTGACCTTATCGTATAGTGTGAGCCGTCCTTTGAGTTCAGCTTTGGAAACCGGCCATTTGATAATGTCATCAATGCCTTGATGTAACCATTTACCGGCCGGTTGTTTCTGAGATAAAACCATCACAAGCAGAAGGTCTTTAGAAGTTTTATTTTGATGCAAAAGTTGAGACAGCTTTTTGGCGCTATTGGAATCAACAACCAGTATTTTTAGAAATACATCAGATGCTTTGGTCAGCGTGCTGTCCGTTTTAAGTATTTTACAGGCTATATTCAGCTCTTTGCAAGTTTCCCGAAAAAAAACAAGTTGCTCTGAATCGGATAAAGACAGATAGATTTGGGTAGGTCTCATGATAGTTCTGTTAATTTTAAATAATAGTTAACAAGCTGAACACTTGGTAAATCATTGGCAATCTTCAATTTTTGATCTTAAACAACGATCAATAACCGGACAGTACAATTTGTAATTATTCGCAATAGTTTGAAAAACAAATATAGTGATTATTAAACGGTAAAGGTTGTTTATAAACTTTTTTTTCATTTTCTTTCAACCGTATTCAGTTAATAAGTTCGTTTGGTAAAAAGGGGAAATGTAAAAGGAGATGGAAATAATAAATATTGACTGCGAATTATCTTGACCTTGTTCCGGTTAAAACCGAATTGACAGTTATATTTTATTAATTGTTTTAAACATAGAATATGTTTCTATCGCCCATTTCGGGTTAAGTATTAAATCTCAACCTTCAACCCGTCGTAAGCCAGGCGAATGAAACCCGGAAGTTCTTTATTCACTTCATCGTGAAATCCCATCAAATGGCTGATATGAGTAAGATATGCCTTTTCAGGTCTTAAAAAGTCAAGTATCTCAACGGCCTGCTCCAGTGTAAAATGCGAAAAATGGTATTTTTTACGTAAAGCATTCAACACGATCACTTTGCAATCCGTCAATTTTGCCATCGTATCTGCAGGGAGGTAATTCATGTCTGTGATGTAAGCAAAGTCCCCGATACGAAACCCCAGAACCGGCAGGTTGTGGTGGAGGCCTTCAAGAGGGACGACTTCGATGCCATGGGTAACAAAAGGCTTTGACCCGACAGTGTGGAGGTTAAAAGAAGGCACACCCGGGTAGCCGTATTCGTCAAAAGCATAAAAGAAATCACTTTTGATGATCGTCTGCGAATATTCGGAAGCATAGATATCCATCGGTCGTTTGAGCACCCAGTTGTAGGAGCGGACATCATCCATTCCCCCGATATGGTCTTTGTGATGATGGGTTACCAAAATACCATCCAGAAGCAAAACATCTTCTTTCAACATCTGTTGCCGGAAATCAGGCCCCGAGTCAATGACGAATGTCCTGTCGTCCACTTCGATCAGCACCGAAGCACGGAGCCGTTTATCGTAACGACTGCCGTGACGGCAAACATCACACTGACAAGCAATAACAGGGATGCCTTGAGATGTGCCTGTGCCGAGAAAAGTTACCTTCATGAAATATACCGGATAATTTTTTCAAAAGTAATTTTAAATAGCAAAAACCAATAACGAATTCTTGTTAATTTTACACAATTGCAAAACGAATCAGTTTGAGGTGACATATTTTGAGAAGTTAAAAAGGAACATTCAATTGTATTTCGGGAAAAGGGGCATAATTAGCAGCCGTAAACCCGGAGTAGTGAATGATCTGTCAAAACCACAAAAAATTGCCATGTTTTTTTGTGTGGAAACCAAAGACGAGCTGGATGAAGTGAGAAAATTGCTCCGGTATCTCCGGTCGGAAAAAGAAAAGGTGACGGCATTTGTTTTCAGCCATTCACCTGAAAGAGTGGATGTGATTACCGATAAATCAATTTTTTATTTCGACCTGAACGATTTTACATTGTTCGGCAAAAAAAAAGATTACCTCCAGGAAGCATTCAACGGGGAGCGTTTTGAGCTGATGATCAGTTTTTTGTATCAACCTGACGAGTTTTGCTACAAACTGGCGTCTGAGGTAAAAGCCGGCTTCAAGGTAGGGCCCGATAATCCGGCATTGAACGATATTTATGACCTGACGCTGAAATTTGATCCCGTAAAGAAAGGATATCCGAAATATTACGATCAGGTGATGCATTACCTGTCGGTATTGAAAATAAAAACAAGATAAAACAGAATATTTGCGTCAGAGACAATAATTTTAACAAGAATAATTAACCTGAAAAAAGAATCAAAAATGATAAAAAACAATTTGGATACCGTGATCAACGGAACAGGTGTAGCC
>CAZMOS010000068.1:0-18210 GCA_964567945.1 uncultured Lentimicrobiaceae bacterium | reverse complement strand
TTGCCGCGCTGTTTTCCGAAAAGTACTTTTTTACCATTTTTCAAACCCAATTGTAATCCGGTCGTTCCTTTAACCTTGTACGCTCTTCCTGCTTTGCCTACCCCCTCCCGGAAACCCCACCCGCCATATTCGCGAAGGTGTTTGTACTGCCTGACTCCATATCTTTCGATTTCTCCTTTTCCGATCCGCCTTTCTTTGTTGATGATCGGCGGGTAACGATAAAAAAATCCACCGTTTCGTACCTCGGTAATCAGTTTTATTCTCGCTAATAAAAAGAAGATCAACCCAAATATCAGTATCCCCAACCCCATGCTGATCAACAGTGATTTTCCTGCCTCTGTTTCAACAATCAGAGTATTTTCATGAATGGCCAGTTGAGAATAAAAATAAAACTGGGGTATAAATGAAGCAAGAAAAGCACTGATCAATAGCAGCCAGATCCATGGGCTTGTGAAACGTTGTTCCTCTTTAAAATAAATCCTTGCCATTTTGTTTTTTCAAAAAATTCAAAAAGATAAACGACGCATAATTCTGGGTTAATAAAGGCTACCCGTATTAACGACCGGGGCGACATCCTTGTCCGAGGTCAGCACAACCATCAGGTTGCTTACCATGGTGGCTTTCCTTTCTTCATCCAGGTCAATGATCTGTTTCCTGGACAATGCATCCAGCGCCAGCTCGACCATTCCCACTGCGCCTTCAACGATCTTGGTCCTTGCCGCAACAATGGCTGCCGCCTGCTGTCGTTTCAGCATGGCCCCCGCGATCTCCTGCGCATAAGCAATGTAGTTGATCCTGGCTTCAATTACCTCAATACCTGCAATAGCCAGCCGCTCGGCAATCTCATTCTCCAGCATCTGGTTGACCTCTTCACCCCCGCCGCGCAAGGTTAGTTCGGCCTCCTCAACTTCAAAATTATCGTAAGGATAATGTCCTGCCAGTTTACGCACGGCTGCTTCGCTTTGGATGTCCACAAAATGAACGTAATCGTCCACGTCAAAAGAAGCCTTAAACGTATCGCGAACCCGCCAGACCAGGACCACTCCGATCATGATCGGGTTTCCGATCTTGTCATTGACTTTAATGGGATCACTGTCCAGATTGCGTGCCCGGAGTGAAATATTCTTTTTGACGAAAAAGGGATTTACCCAAAAAAATCCGTTTTTACGGATAGTACCCTTATATGCGCCGAATAAAACGAGTACCCTCGACTCGTTGGGATTGATGATCGCAAAACCGGGGAGTAAAAATAAACCGACGATGAGAAAAGCAATAAGCCAGATCATTTTAATAAAAATGATCCCCAACACCGGGACAATGATGAGTATTAGTGTCAACAGCATCATCAGATAACCGGAAACTGCTTGATAATCTTTTTCTTTTTTCATGATTATAGTTTTTAGATGATATTATTTTGATATTGCAATAATACTGCTTTTTTTATCATTTGTCAAGTCTTTTTCCTGAAAAAACGAAAACTGACATCCAAATCTTGATGGATTAAGTAAAACGAAAGCAGTTTCTTTATGATAATTTATAAATCTGACTAACTTTGCACCCCTGTATTAATTTTACAATATCACAGACCGTTAATGAATAGAAATACGATCACCGGTTTTATTTTGATTGCTGCCATCATGATTGCATACACAGTCTGGATGACACCTTCAAAAGAGGAACTGGCCAGGAAGAAGGAGATTCAGGATTCTATTAACAGGGTTCAGGAAATTGCAGCACAAAAGAAACAGGCCGAATTAAAAAAGCAGGCCGAGATAGCCAAGCAAACCCCGTCTGAAAAAGTTGTTGAAGAAACAGCCACCCCGGCACATGAACAAATTACGGAATCAAACAAATTTACGGAATTAGAGAACAAATATGCCAACTTTGCCCGTGCGGCTATGGGCAAACAGGACACCATTACCATCGAAACAGATCTTGTAGTTTATAAAATAAGCAAAAAAAGCGGTTTTATCGTTGATGCTGTTTTGAAAAACTATAAAACCTGGGATTCATTACCTCTTCATCTTTTCGAGCCGGAATATAACAAATTCGGATTGACTTTCTTTGCCAGCAACAGGGTGATCAATACTAACGTTCTGTATTTTACACCTGCCGATTCATCTTCACGCCATTTCAGCGTGAACGGCGAAAACAGCTTTCAGTTCAGCATGCGCCTATATACAAATGATGATACCGGAAAACCCAATCCGGACAGCTACATCGAGTACTTATATGATTTTAAAGGTGATGATTACATGTTCGATTTTACCATTAACCTGGTAAACCTGCGGGGTATTATTCCGGCAAACATCAATACGATGGAGTTATACTGGGATGCCGATCTGATTCAGCAGGAACACAGTATTGACAGGTTTAACGGCTCTACAATTTATTATAAGTATTATCATGATGATGTTGACTATCTTTCGGAAACAAAAGACGACGAAGAACAAATCAACACACGGCTGAGATGGATATCTTTCAAACAGCGGTTTTTTTCATCCACCCTCATTGCGAAACAGTATTTTGAAGGAGGCAACCTTAAGACCTACGAGCTGGAAAACAAGCCTTACGAAAAATACCTCAAAACGATGGAAGCCAGTCTTGACATCCCCATCAGTCCGACGGCAAACACTTCCCTCCCGATGTCATTTTACATGGGGCCAAACAAATTCAAAATATTAAAGTCTTACGACCTTGAACTGGAACGGCAGATACCCATCGGGTGGAGCTTTTTCCTGTTGGCATGGATAAACCAGTACATCGTAATCCCCGTATTTGACTGGCTTGGAGGATACGGATGGAACTACGGTATTGTTATTCTGGTGCTGACCATCATGCTCAAGCTCGTCCTTTTCCCCATTGCTTACAAGACTTACATGTCGTCAGCCAAAATGCGGGTGTTGAAACCGGAAGTGGACGAAATAAGCAAGAAGTTCCCGAAAAAAGAGGATGCCATGAAAAAGCAACAGGCAGTCATGGCGCTTTACAAAAAAGCCGGGGCCAATCCTGCATCGGGATGTGTGCCCATGTTGTTGCAGATGCCCATACTGTTTGCCATGTTCCGCTTTTTCCCGTCATCCATCGAATTGCGACAGCAGTCTTTCCTTTGGGCACATGACTTGTCCAGCTACGATTCCATACTCGACCTGCCTTTCAAAATACCGTTCTATGGTGACCATGTCAGTTTGTTTACATTGCTGATGACTGTTTCCACAGTTATGTACACTTACCTGAACAACCAGATGATGGGCCAGCAAACCACCCAGATGCCGGGGATGAAGACGATGATGTACCTTATGCCTATCCTGTTCCTGGGTATTTTTAATAATTACGCCTCGGGGTTGAGTTACTATTACTTTCTTGCAAACATTATAACTTTTGGCCAGATGTTTGCATTCCGCTATATTGTTAATGAGGATAAGCTAAGGGCGCAGATCGAAGCCAACAAGAAAAAACCGAAAAAGAAATCAAATTTTCAAAAAAGACTTGAAGAAGCTGCAAAAAAACGTGGTTACAAACAATAGGCGGGATAAAAGACATTTCTTTCGTTTAGCGGAGCTCGGAAAAAGGTTTTACATACTTTTTCTCTTTTTCTTTACGGTTTCTGCAAATCTTGATTCACAAACCGTTTTTATTTATGACCAGCAAACCGGCAACCCCATCCATAATGTTTTTGTTTATAACGAACAGAAAACAGCTACGGCCCTTTCCAATCAGATAGGCATTGCTGACATCAGCGATTTCGGCAACCGGGACAACATCATATTCCAGCATCCGTCCTACGAAATCACTAAATTAAGCAAACTGGAAATCTCAAAATTAAAATTCAGGGTAGGACTTAAACAAAAACTGGTGAGTCTGAGCGAAGTGGTCGTATCGGCCAACAAATGGGAATCGGATATCAGGGAAGTCCCCAACCAGATCGAGGTGATCAAAAGCAAAGACATTGTTTTTGAAAACCCGCAGACGTCGGCAGATATGCTGGCAAAAGAAAATCAGGTTTACGTCCAGAAAAGCCAGTTAGGAGGCGGAAGCCCTATGCTCCGTGGTTTTGCCGCCAACAGGATACTGCTCATCATTGACGGGATCAGGCAAAACAATGCCATTTACCGCTCGGGAAACCTCCAGAATATTTTGCAGGCGGATGTGAACAGCATTGAAAGTGCAGAAGTGATATTCGGCCCGGGGACGATCATATACGGCAGCGATGCACTGGGCGGGGTCATTGACATCCACACTCTCACGCCAAAGATCACCAATGATGAAAAATGGAGTGCATCAGGTCACGGGCTTGCCCGTATAGCTTCTGCAGACTTTGAAAAAACCATCCATGCCGACCTGGATTTCAGTAACAACAAATGGGGATTCTTATTTTCCATTTCTTACAGCGATTTCGACGACCTGAAAATGGGTACCCGGCACAATGAATATGCGACCAGGCCTGAATATGTCACTCGAATTAACGGGGTTGATTCAATTGTTGAAAACAGCAAACCCAACCTGCAACGTTTTTCGGGTTACAACCAGTTGAACTTCATGACCAAGATAAGACAGAAGTTTGCCGAAAAAAATGACTGGACTTTCTCTTTATATATGAGTAAAACCGGGGAAGTACCCCGTTACGACCGCTTATTGCAATACAAGGGAGATCACCCGAAATATGCCTCATGGTATTACCTGCCACAGCAATGGATCATGAACAGCCTGAACATGAATTTTAACAATCCCACACGGGTGTATGACGATGCCCGGTTCATTATGGCATACCAGAATGTGAAAGAAGGGCGCAATGACAGGAAATACCGAAACGAATGGTTAAGGAAAAGAAATGAAACGGTTGATATCTTTTCTTTCAACGGTGATTTTGACAAAAGCCTGAAATGGAACAACTTCTTGTTTTACGGTGTGGAGTTTGTTTACAACGGGGTACGGTCGGAAGGCATGAAAGAAAACATCAATACGGGAGAGCAGGAAAAAATTGTCAGCCGCTATCCTGACGGGGACAATAACTATTACCAGGCCGGTGTTTACCTGAACTGGAAAAAGAATTACACAAAAACCCCTTTATCGTTGCAGGCGGGGATCCGATATTCTTACGTAAGCCTTCATTCCACTTTTATTGATACCAGTTTTTACCATTTACCTTATGATGCCATAACGATCAGGAACGGAGCGCTGACCGGGGGCGCCGGAATGACTTACCGGCCGGGTGCATGGCAGTTTAAATTTAATCTTTCATCGGGCTTCAGGGCACCCAACCTGGATGATGTGGCCAAAATTTTTGATTCCGAACCCGGGAATGTGGTCGTACCCAACGAAAATCTTAAACCCGAATACCTTTACAATGCCGATGTGGGCATTGTTTATAAATATGACGATATTCTCAATTTTGAAATTACGGCATTCTACTCTTACCTTAAAAATGCTATGGTTCGCCGTGATTTTCAACTGAACGGACAGGATTCCATTTATTACGACGGTGTCTTAAGTAAAGTAGAGGCAGTGGTCAATGCCGGTCATGCTACAATTTACGGAAGCAGCCTTTTGCTCAACATCAGGATCATCAGCAACCTGGCATTCAATACCACTTTAACCTATATCAAAGGTCGTGATGATGAGGGAAATGCCATGCGGCATGCCCCGCCGTTATACGGAGCCTCTACACTGACTTATGAATTGGATCGCCTTAAACTTGCTTTGAGTGCCGTTTATAACGCCGAAGTCAGCTATGTTAATCTTGCGCCTACTGAAAGGTCAAAAGCATATATGTACGCTACCGATGCACAAGGCAATCCGTATTCGCCGGGTTGGTGGACACTGAATTTAAAAGGCAGTTATGCTTTCAATCACAGTTTTCTTGTTACTTTCGGTGTTGAAAATATCCTGGATTACCGTTACAGACCCTATTCTTCAGGGATAACGGCTCCGGGAATTAATTTTATTGCAGCTTTCAGGTTTAGTTTTTAATGATGCAGGTTTCATTGTATGACTGGATCGGTAAGGAAAAGATTTTTTATGGAATTATTTCCGGCAAACTGTATCGTTTCTGAAAAATCGCTAATTTTATTACCATAAAATTTAATCTCCTTCAAATGACTGCCAGGCAGAAAATCAAAGAGCTGTTGGCGCTGGCTGATATCGGCATCAACGGTGCCAGGCCATGGGACCTGCAGGTTCATAATGAAAACCTGTACACCAGGATTCTATCGGGTGGCAGCCTCGCCCTGGGTGAATCCTATATGGACGGCTGGTGGGATTGCGAGTCCCCTGATGAGTTTTTTTACAGGGTGTTGAAAAGCGACCTGCAAAATAAAATACCCCTGTCGTTTTCTCTCTTTCTGTTGATGATACAGGCACGGCTCACCAACATGCAAAGAAAATCCAGGGCTTTTAACATTGGGCATGAACATTACGATACGGGGAACGCATTGTTTGAAAACATGCTGGATAAAAACATGAATTACAGTTGCGGATACTGGAAAAATGCCACTACCCTCGATCAGGCACAACTGGACAAAATGGATCTGATATGTCGTAAACTATTGTTGAAACCGGGCATGAAACTGCTGGATATCGGTTGCGGCTGGGGAACACTAGCAAAATATGCTGCCGAAAATTATAAAGTGAAAGTAACGGGAATTACCGTCTCGGAAAAGCAGGCCGATTACGCAAAAAACCTGGTCAGTGAGCTTGATGTTGATATCCTGCTGGAAGATTACAGAAATATTGGAGGACAATACGACCGGATTGTATCGGTCGGGATGATTGAACATGTGGGATATAAAAATTACCGTACTTTTTTTAAAAAAGTGGCGTCATGTCTTAAAGATAACGGGCTTTTTCTTTTGCATACGATCGGAGGCAATTTTTCGGTCCGGCAAACAGACCCCTGGATAAACAAATACATTTTTCCCAACAGTATGCTCCCGTCGGCCAGGCAACTCACTACGTCTTTTGAAGGTCTGTTCCGGCTGGAAGACTGGCATAGTTTCGGGCCTTATTATGACAAAACCCTGATGGTGTGGCACAAAAACTTTAATAAAAACTGGGACAAAATAAAAAGCAATTACGACGACAGGTTCAAAAGAATGTGGAATTACTATCTGTTAAGCTCTGCCGGCTCGTTCAGGGCACATGATAACCAGTTGTGGCAGATCGTTTTATCAGGGATCAATTCACAAACAGATTACGAAAGTGTCAGATAGTTTACCCGGAGCGTGTCCGGACTCTGCTGTAGCACCGGCAAAGAGAAAGGCCGGGATCTGATATTTTCCGGAAGTCCTTTCAGTCTCCTTCTTTTTTAATGATCTTTTTTTGCTGGCGTTGCTCTTTGGTATTGATACCCATTGTGGACAACATTCCGCTTAGCAGGCTTTTCCACAGGTAATTGACGACAGAGCGTTGTGAATCTCTTTTATAATATACGACTCCCTTTCGGGGCGTACGGGCAAAACGGGGGTTGTACGATTTGATCATCAGCCCGTTGATCATAAAATTGAATACTGGAGCAAAAAAACCCGAACTGACTTTCGATTTTTCAGTGTTATACATTTTCAGTTTAAATTTTCTGTATTTAAACAACATCGTGCCCGATGATTCAACATTGTTACCCCTGATATCCGAATAAACGATCCTTCCTTTGCCGCTGACAATGGAAATCCCCAGGATATTTTCAGTGAGCTGCCTTAATTTTGTCATATCCATTCTTTCGGAACTGGCCGTAAGCGAAAACTCATCTTCTGTGCTATGAAGCGGGAACCAAATTGAAGCATCCATGCGGGCATCACCCATAACCTTTGTATTCAACCGTACAAACAGATTTGTAGTATCGGGTACTACGGAAAAATTATTTGTCAGATGATAAGCCATGATGTTAAAATGTTCAAAATAGGCAATACCCGGGTTTTCCGACTTTTTTGAATACTCACCATAAAGCAAATAAGAATCCATGATTTCAACCGTATCAATAGTGATCTTTTGGGTAAGGCTCCGGAGAATTTCCTGAGGCATCGGTTTATATATTCCGGGTTTTAACGGATATTTCATATCCCGGTACAAACGTAAATCAGCCTGATCAATCTTCAGAAGTCCGAAGTGAATGTGATCATTATCAAAAAAATCGTCAAAGTCAAAATCCCTCAGTTCCATTCGTTTCCCAAACAATTTGACCCTGTCGGTCTGATACCGTGCCTTTTCAAAAAAAGTCTTTCGCGGATAACGCGGCATCACATAGAACGAGTCAACAACAATCGCTTTTTCGGGAAAATCATACCGAATCAAACCCGACTGGATCTCGTACATGCTGTCGCTCGTGATGTAGGACCTGCCCCGGAGATCAATGGTCATATTTTTTACCATATCACGCATTCCGAGGGATGCCATGGATGTATCAATATTTATGCCCCTGACTTTTAGCGCTATATCATCCACCTTAACGGATTTTACTGAGGAATCGCCTATGGTATAATATTGCAGGGAAATATCTTTCAGATAGGTTGTGTCCACCCTTAAACTTGCCATCAGACCTGCATAACTCTGAATAAATCCCATATCAAGGTCAAATCCCGTTCTTTTCTTTTCCTTCGCCTTTTTCAGAATTAAAAAGAAATTCATGTGGTCAAAAGCCAGCTTGTCCACTGTTAACCTGGTTGGAAGGGTTTGATTGAGATTAATTCCCGAGAAAACCACATGATCGCTGTTAAACCGAAAACCGGCAGAATCATACAGTTTAATATCTTTTTGTTTTCTGAATAAATTACCTGCCCTGATATTTTTTATTGTCAGAGTATGAACTGCCGGATCACTCCATGCCTGATAAATAGCAAGGGATGTGTTGTTCAGCGAATCGCGCCAGACAAGACTGTCAAAGGAGATTTTCAGATTACGTATCAGGTTGTTACTTGCGTTCGAACCGTTATAATGAGCAATGTATAAGTCAGCCAGCCGGAAAGCGGAATTGGCCGAATCTCCCACATAGGAAACATTGGAAAAAATATGGTTGACGGTGATGCTGTCGTACACCATATTGAACAATCTCTTTGAAGTGGATGTTTCAGGATTGCTTTCAGTCTCTTTCCGGCTGTTTTGCCTTAAGGTGATATCCGATTGAATATCATTCACCGATAATTTTCCAAAAACAATGCTGTCGTATTTAACAAGTAACGGGTAGTTCAAACCCGACACCTCCAGATCTTTCAGATCAAGTTGGTTAACCACAAATGGCATTCCGGCGCTTTTCCCGTCATTTCCCGAAATTTTCAGATTCTGTAATTTCAGGGAATGTTCCGACAGATTTATTGCCAGCGTTTGTACTTTTGACCTGTGTTCCATCAGTCCGGCATCCATGTTCAAAAACTCCACGGTTCCTTTCAGGTTATCTATCAGGCTGGAATCCAAACGACTGCCCGGATAGATATCCTGTATGCTGACATTGATATTTGTACTGAACTCAACCGGCTTTTGTTTGTCATTTTTTAAATTCAGCTTTAAAACGGCATCGGAAAGGCCAAGATGTTTTATTCCAAGCGTTACAGGCAGATCAAGAGCAAATTTCTGTTGCTCATTCCCGGTTTTTCCGGTCAGGAACAATGTTCCCCTTACAACCGGTTTTCTGACATCCAGCGAATCGAGCAGTATCTCTTTTCGGTTGAGCGCCATCATAAGATCAAAACCCCTGACTGCTGCAAAATCAAATCCAAGGCTGACCTTTTCCCCCTTCTTTTTAGTGATCATGTTACTTTTTACATTGTTTATTGTAAAAATCTTATTCCTGAAATGTATTTTTCCTGTTGAGAACAAATATTTTTTATTGTCAGCAAATCCTTTGATATACCGGACATTCAGGACAGGATTATCGAACCTGTACTCCGAGGCATCTTCTTGAGGTATGGAAAGATGATCACAGGCAAAATCCAAACCCGAAACATCCAGGGCAAAACGGCCACCCTGATAAATTTTTCCGTATGCATCGCGGACACTTACCTTATTAAAAAGAAAATGATCCTGTAAAGAAAAGTTGCCACCCGTAACATTAAACAACGGATTATTTAAATCAACCGTGAATTGCAGGCCGATTAACGACACTCCGATTGATATCGGACGGCCGGGTTTATATTTTTCCGGAAAAAGCCCTTCCACTGAAAGCTTACCGAGGAAAAGCTCCGCTATTTCAACAGATTTAGTCGTATCACTTGCTATTCGGATATTCCTTATATTAAGGCTTCCGGTTTTTGATGAATACCCGAAATTACTAAATGATGTTATCAGGTTCTTTTCGGGGATATAAAACTGCGATTTACCTGTATTCAATATGCTGTATCCGCTCTTAAGCAGTCTCATCGGGTTGAGCAGCGTTGCCGAATCAATAACCAGGTTATGGATCTTTAAATCAATATCGCGTACAGCCGTGATGGTGTCCTCTTCGTTTCTCACATTATAGAAACTCATTCGTTTCAGACGCAAACTATCCAGTATAAATATTTTGATCTTTTGCTGAAGCCGGCCAAGTTCATTTTTTGAAAGCGTATCGCTTTTCAGTTCAACACCTTTCGGAAGGTAATATGTAACATAACCGTCAGATATCCTGATGGAACTCATCCCCACATCTCCCAGGTTTTCGGCTTTTGACAAGTCCAACCCGTTCATCAAAATTTTCCGGGCTTTCAGGTTAATTTTGCTTTTCCCTTTCTCATTTTGCCATTTGGGTGAGATCGAAAGGTTATCAATGATCACCTTTTGTTTTTTCACACTTAAAAGCGCCCTGTCGAGATTGACGATATAACCGGGTAAAATTCTATTGTTCAGGTGGGTTATTTCAAACAAAAGATCATCGCAAAAAAGGATCTGCTTTTCAGCTATCTCCGGTGTGGGTGATGTATTGAGATTATACATTTCAATCGTAAAGTCCACCAGGTTGGAGATATGGCTTTTTACCGTATCTGAAGAAAAGCTGATGCGGCCATAATGGATTGACACAAGATTGATACGGACGTCCGCCTTCGTCTTGTTTTCCCGCCGTTTACTAATCATTGCAAATAAAGAATCAGGCCTGAAATCGCTTTTTCCTCTTAACAGCCCCCCTTCAAACCGGATTTGTGGTTTTTCAATTCGCAGGCGGCGTGCCCTGAATTTTTTATTCCACAACAATTCGAAAAATGAAACCCGTTCAAGGGCAATGGTATCGAAAACGATCTGTTGTAACTTATACTGATGCTGCTTATCTATAAAAAGACTGTCGAATGTAAAGACCGGCTTGTCAAGGATGATATTCCCGTCTTTTATGTTCAGATGGACACCCGAAATAGCCAGTTCGGCTTTTCCATCCGATTGATCGTAAACCTGTTTACTTAAAAAATATCCCAACATGCTGTTGCGCAACAGCCATGCGGCAAATATCAGCACAACAAATGCCAGAACGATGAAAAGAAATATTTTAAAGCTTTTTTTCATTTTTGGTTCGGGGTGTAAATATCAACATAAACAGGCAAATGATCACTATAGCCACCCATATATTTAAACCCGTAATAGGTTCTTTTCAGTTTTACACCTTGATTTTTCTCATCTTCTTCAAGTAAAAAAGGGGCATCAAAGATAGTTGAACCGTCACCCACAATACTCATTTTATTTTGTTTATTCAACAGGGGCACCGATACGATGACCTGATCGAAGATATTCCACTGTTGCCCGTACTTTAACGTCCCTTTTGTTTTGTTATACTTTGATCGGGGGACAAGTGTTACAAGGCCGCATTTACTCTGATAATCCGTCAGGAAGCGGATACTTTCATCAGTCGGGTCATCATTAAAATCACCCATTATCAGTATGTCCGGGTCACGGACTATCCTGCAAACCGAATCACAAACTGATTTCAATACCGATGCGGCAAGATGCCGTAACGGTTTTGTTTCCAGCAGGCCGCCATATCGTGAAGGCCAGTGATTGAAAAAGACGTGCAGGGTATCGCCATTAATCAGAAACTTCATGTACAAAATGTCACGTGTCCGAATGATGGAATCAGTTTTTGTTTTAAGAGAAATGGGTTCGGCGTGCAACAGGGTCAACCGTTCGGGAAGATAAATAGCTCCTACGTCAATACCCCGGTGGTCATGCGATTCGAAATGAACAATGCGGTAATGATCATTTTTTAATGGCGTACTGTTGATGAGGTCTTCCAGAACCCGGCGGTTTTCTATTTCGGCAAAACCCATCAGAGCCACAGGCTCCCACCCGCCCAGAGCTGTAATCACCTTGAAAATATGCTGCTGCTTCGCCTCGTACCGGCCATCAGTCCAATGTCGAACACCTTCAGGGGTAAATTCATTGTAATCTATCGTTGTATCCGGGTAAGGGTCAAAAAAATTCTCCACATTGTAAAAAGCAACCCGGAGTGACTGTCCCCTGCCGACCTCATCCGGCTGCGCAAAAGCAGATACCACTGTGAAAGACAGCAGAAAGAAAAGAGAATACAGTTTTACAGCTCTCAAAACAAATGATTTTGAAAACTCAAGTTTAACAATTTTTTCTTTTCCTTTGTTGAATTCTTTGAAAGTTTTGAGTTGAAGATTCCTGTTTGGTTTCCGGTGGCCGGTACGTCGCATCTGGCAGGTATTGCCGGAAGTTGTCAGGTGAGGTGTTGCAGCGTACGGGTTTTTGTTGCTGAAAATGGCCATAATTTAACGTGAATTCGGTTTAAGGAGAAGAAAATGGATGCATTGACTTTTAAAAAAATGACAAAAAAAATCCTGATTGTTTTTTTGTTTATTCTTGCAATCAATCAGGTGTTTGCGGGTGACGGCTATAAGATCCGCATCAGCATTACAAACTATCCTGATACGTCGCTTTTCCTGACTACCTATTACGGCGATAAGATCATCCTTATTGATACGGCCTTTAGCCGGAAACCGGGATTGTTTGAATTTTCCGGCAGCAAAAAACTCCAGGGGGGTATCTATATGGCTGTCAGTACCGGGAAGAAAAAACTGTTCGAATTCATTGTGGATAAAAACCAGGATTTCAGCATCTCAACCGATACGATTAATTACATTGACCACCTGAAAGCCAAAGGTTCCGAAGAGAATAAATTGTTTTTTGATTATCTGCATTTCACCGAAAACGAATATCAGGTTATCCGTACATTGCAGGATTCTCTTCAAAATACAGATCCCCAATCCGCTGCCTATACCCTTGTTAAAGAGAAAATTGATTCGGTCAACCGGATTGTCAGCGATTACAAACTGAACATCATCAACAGCAAACCAACCCTTTTCATTGCCACCCTTTTCAATGCCATGCGCGAAGTCAAAATTCCACAACCGGAAAAGCCTTCAGCCGACAGCGCTTTTGCATACCATTATTATAAAAGCCATTTTTGGGACTATTTCAATTTAAGTGATCCCCGCCTGCTGCATACGCCACTTTATTCCAGAAAAGTAAACGAATACATTGACCATCTCGTTTTCGTCCATCCCGATTCAGCCATTGTGGCTGTGGATTACCTGATGGACAAAGCAAGCGGCGACAGTATTACCATAAAATGGATGGCATGGCAATTTGTTTCCCGGTACCAGGAACCCAAATATATGGGATTCGACAAAGTTTTTGTCCATCTGGTGGATAAATATTTTGTCGAAAACAACGTGTCCGGAACTACACCCTCGATCATTGCACAATTGAAAAAACGGGCGGATGCACTCCGGCTTATCCTCATCGGGAAACCGGCACCCAATCTAATTCTGCTGGATACCGCCGGTTCCTACTATTCATTTCTGAATCTGAAAAACAAATACATCCTGCTGTTTTTCTGGGATTACGATTGCAGCGTCTGCAAAAGGGAGATCAATGAGTTGGAGAAGATATACAAAGACCGGAAAATTGATTTTGAGGTATTTGCCGTCAATGTGAACGGTGACCTGGAAAAATGGGAAAAAACAATCCGTGAAAGAGGGATGGACTGGGTGAATGTGAACGGAACGCGCAGCGTCACCGAAGATTTTCATGATCTTTATGATATTCATGGCACACCGGCATTGTTTATCCTGGATGCAAACCGGAATATCATAGCCAAGCGCATTTCTGCCACACAAGTGATCCCTTTCCTTGAAAGGGAAGAACAACAATAAAACATGAGAATAATTTCGACAAACACCGGTAAAATTAAAATTATCCGGTACAAAGGGAAAACGATAAGAACGGGCATTTATAAAAATCCCGTCGCAGGGCCTGTCTATCTTGAAAGGCTCAACGTGTCGGGAGATCATATAGCTGATCTGAAAGTCCACGGCGGAGCAGACAAAGCATGTTATTTGTTTTCATCAGGTCATTATCCTTACTGGAAAGAGCGTTTCCCCCACCTTGATTGGAAATGGGGCATGTTTGGCGAGAACCTCACCGTGGAAGGGCTGGACGAGTCGAAAATAAACATCGGTGACATTTTTCAAATCGGAGAGGCACTGGTTCAGGCCTCGCAGCCGCGCCTTCCCTGCTTCAAGCTGGGTATCCGGTTCGGCACGCCCCGCATGGTGAAATACTTTCAGGAGTACCATTCTCCGGGAGTATATGTGCGGATACTGAAAGAAGGTCACGTTTCGGTAAATGATGAGCTGATACTGAAAAAACGCCGGGAAGACGGCATCAGCGTCAATGAGGTCTTTTCGCTGTTTTCCATCAATAAACATGACAAATCCCTGCGCCAAAAGGCTCTGGACGAGCCCTTTCTTGCGGAAAGCATTAAGAAGGATTTGAGGAAGATGAAGGATTAGTGATTGGTGATTAGTGATTGGTGATTAGTGATTAGTGATTGGGGAAAGTTAAAATTTAGAAATTAGAAATTAGAAGGTGTGGATTGCCGACTGTGGATTGCCGACTGTGGATTGCCGACTGTGGATTGCCGACTGTGGATTGCCGACTGTGGACTGAAAACTACAGACTGGTAAATCCGGAGTAAAATTTGCTTTTTTAAGATATGATATTTATATTTGTAAACTGAATATACAAAATTTTCGGATGTTCAGTTCACCAAAAATAATAAGCAATATTGTATTGTCAATATTTAATGACAACCGTACCGTATTCAGGTTAAGGGATGTGGCTATGCTGACAGGCGATTCAGACTTTCAATCGCTGAATAAAAAACTGAATTATGCTGTACGCACAGGTAAGTTGAAAAATCTGCGAAAAGGAATTTACACAAAACCCAACTACAATCCTGAAGAGTTAGCTTGCTCAATTTACACACCTTCCTATATTTCATTGCAATATGTTCTACAAAAAGCCGGTATCATATTTCAGTATGATTCACGGATCACTATTGTAAGTTATCTGTGCAGGTCCATAAATATTGAAAATCGCACGTATGATTTCCGTAAAATAAAAAATAATATCCTGATTGATACGACGGGAATAACCAGGCAGGATAACCGGATAAATATTGCTTCTCCGGAACGGGCATTTCTTGATTTGCTGTACCTTGAGAAAGAATACTATTTCGATAATTTAAATCCGTTAAATAAAGACCTGGTATTTGATCTTTTACCGCTGTATCAATCAAAAACATTGACTTTAAGAGCTACCAAAATGCTGAATAATGGTTGATATAAATAAACATAAATTTTTTTTGTTTCAAATCCTGAAAGATATTTATTCTGACATTGAGTTGGCAAATTCTTTAGGGTTCAAAGGAGGCACAGCCCTGATGTTTTTTTACGGATTGCCCCGCTTTTCCGTTGATCTGGATTTTAACCTGATTGAAGCTGATAAAGAAGAAATTGTTTATGAAAAAATCAGGAAGATCCTATTGAAATATGGCACAATCCACGATGAAGCAAAAAAATTTTACGGCCCCATCATTGTGCTCAATTATGGCATTGGTGAACGAAAATTAAAAGTTGAGATCTCAAAACGAAAATTTGACGATCATTATGAAATAAGAAATTTGTTGGGAGTTGATATGAAAGTACTGATGGCTGCTGATATGTTTGCCCATAAATTTTGTGCTTTGCTTGATCGCGACGCAATGATCAACAGGGATATTTTTGACAGTTGGTTTTTTATGAATAACAAAACCCCGATTAACAAAAACATTGTTGAAACCCGGATGAAAATGCCTTATACCGATTATTTACAAAAATGCATTGACCGTCTCGAAACAATGAAGAACAGAAAGTTGTTACAGGGTTTGGGTGAATTAATGGATGACAAGATGAAAAATTTTGTCCGCTCCGGATTACTAAAGGAAACAATCATTTTGTTAAATTTTTATAAAGACTTTCCGATTACAGAAGATCAAACTCAAGGACAACCTTAACTCCGAAAGAGTGACATAAATCCCAAAAGCAAAGTAAAAAAAGCTTCCCCGGGGTTCAGACCCCTGGAAAGCTTCATTATTTCACTCACCGTAATTATTTTCTAATCCGAAACAATCATTTTTTGCGTAAGCTTGAAATCTTTGTCGTTGGTCAGGATGACGAGATACAATCCCGGGACCAGTTGGTTTTTCAGAACGGCGGACGTCTTGCCGCTGACATTGATCTTTTCAACCATTTTCCCGGTCAGGTCAAACACCATCAGTTTGAAGTTCCCCCGGTTGATGACACCGCTCAAATGGATCACATCACCATTCATGTACGGATTCTTAAATGTGGCTGATATTTCGTTCTTGTCAGTTTCAAATACATCGGTAATTGCCGGGTATTCGATCGCCATCTCCCATTTGGAATAGTTGACCCAATCCGGCACATCCTTATCCCACCTTTGCTCAAGACGCTCTATCATGTTTCCGTTTTCATCATAACTGAAAAATACCTGTTTGAAGTTGTTCCATACGGTATCGAAATGGGGTTTGTACTGCCAGATGTATTGGATCATGTTGCCAAAACCGTCGTAAGTATAATCAATCTTTACTTTTTCAACCCAGACACTTTCGTACATCTTTCTCTTTTCAAAAACATACTGAACCATGTCGCCTTCATCATCATAGGTATAGTTATAACGGTTTCTGTCGTTCCATGCCTGGTCAAACATGTCCCAGTCCTGGCCGATGATCTGCACAATGTTTTCTTCGTTGTCGTCATAATAATACAACAACCTGTAATTTTTAGTCCAGTTGTTCATGAACGCCATCCACAAATAATTGGTTTTGCTGATACGTGTTCCGCTGTCATCGTAAGCATAGGAATTATAGAAAAAGTTCATCCACTGTCCCATCATATCCATGTAAATACTTACCGTATCCGATTCCAGTTTGTCCCCGTTATAAGTAAATGATTTGTTGTGGAAATCAACCCATTGCTGTGTATTATCCGACCACCACTGGGTTAAAATATTGGTCAGTTTGTAACTGTCATCGTAAGTTCTTTCCATCCTGAAATAATTTTCCCAGATCATGGCATCGGGCTTCCAGTACATGATGACAACTTCCGTAAGGTCGTTGTTGTCGCTATACGAATAATCATAATGCAGCCCGTCAACCCAGATACTGTCAAAAGTCAGTAATTGGATCAGTTTAGTGACAGGCAACTCCTCTTCATTCATGGTTCTGATGATCCTGCATTTGAGCACCCATTCTTCATATTCATTATCCCATCTGTAGCCAAACAGCGTATCGGTACCGCCGTCACGGGGCACATAACGGTAATACTGATTTTCATTTTTGTCAAATTCCTGGACCTGCTCATTGTAGGTCAGGTCGAAATGTTCCTGCTGTATTTGTTCTTCGAGGATTTCTGGCAAGTCGGGCAATTGCGCTTTGAGGCTGAAAACCAAAAATATACTGACAGTAAAAAGTAAAATTCTTTTCATATCGGCCGTGGGTTAAAATTTATCCATAAAATGTTCCCAGATTAAATCGTAACATGTTTACTGATTTCCAGGTCAAAAGTTTCAATTTACGGGTAAAAATTTCAACAAAATTAAAGTATTAATGAAAATCGAAAACGTAATCAGATAAAATTTTGCAACAGAAAATTTTTAAACCATATTTGCCGGGATTGAATCTTGGATTTTTATATCATTTCAACTAATTTTGAATCTGACAAAATTTTTGAAAAGATGAAATTTGCGCACATCAACCTGATCGCACGGGACTGGAGAAAACTATCCCGGTTTTATATGGATGTTTTTGATTGCCGGCCGGTTTATCCGGAACGGGACCTGAAAGGCGAATGGCTCGACAAACTGACCGGCATTCAGGGGACACACCTCACCGGCATACAC
>CAZMOS010000067.1:16122-18362 GCA_964567945.1 uncultured Lentimicrobiaceae bacterium | reverse complement strand
TAGGGTCTTATTCCTTGTTGTAACGTTTTTATTTTGTTAGTGGTTTGCATTTTAATGATAAATAATCTTTAAAGATAATACCAAAAACAGGGTTTGTCAATAGCGGAAAACCATGATTTTTTTCATAGCGTTATCTTTTCTACTCTGTCAGTTTCCCTCCCGATCCCCCGGGATTCATGGTGGGGTGATGTTTTGGATATCCCGTAATCTACCTGGCGAATCGTCTACATCGCCCCAGCTTTCGACCCGCCAGGCGCTGCCTGCTGGCCGTTGTTTTCAACCTTGCGGGTCATGCCCCACCATTTCGTAGTTCGCTTTCGTCAATCGTTTTCGTCATTCCTTCTTTTACTCTTCTCCCAAATTCAATCATTTTTCCATCCTTTCAGGACTCCCCCGCACGGTCTTTCTTCGAAAGGATAACCCCGACAACCTCAATATTCCATCAGGAAACTCACCAGGTTCACTTCTTTGGAAAGCCCCATCTTTTTGCGGATACGGCTTCGGGTAACATTCACGCTGGCGCTGCTCATGTGCAGGATGTTGGCAATGTCCTTGCTGGACAGGTTCAGGCGTAACAGGGCACACATTTTCAGGTCGTTGGGTGAAAGTTTGGGGAATTCGACCCTGAGTTTATCATAAAAATTTTTATGTACTTTTAAAAACCGGAGTTCGAATTCCTGAAAAGAATCCGAAGAAACCCGTGCACGCAATTCACGAATAATGTTCTGGATTTCCTTTTGTTCGTTTTCACTCAACATTTCCTGCGACTTGATCAGCTTTTTGGTCGTTTTGGCAAGCAGTTCATTGTTTTGGGCAAAGTTCAGTGCCGTACTGGCCAATTCCTTGTCACGTAATTCAAGAATATCCTGCAATTCTTTTTTCTCACGGTTTGAGATGCTGATCTTTTCACGGTAATATTTTATCAGGAAAATGATGATGAGGATGATCAATGCAAAAATTACCAAAAGAATGGTCAGTCTGAGTTGTTGAATTTGTTTCTGATCGTTCAGGTGCTTGATCGTTTCTTCTTTTTTCAATGTTTGGTACATCACCTCAAATTCGGCCATTTTTGAATTGGTCTCCTCGGTAAATATGGAATCTTCAAGAGCCCGGAGTTTAATACTGTACTCAAAAGCTTTTTTATAATTACCAAGGCTTTTATAATACTCAATGTACTGCGTATAACTGTTTTTCAGAATGGTTTTTGATTTTACATGGTCATAATAATTAATTGACTTGTCAATATAAAAACGTGCCGAATCGTACTGGCCTGTTTTGATAAAAACAATACTTATCTTTCCCATAGCTTCCGATACATCAAGCGGGCTGTCGGCTTTTTGGGCATAGAGAATGCCATTCCTGTAAAATTCTTTTGCTTTTTCATAATTTTTCCTTCCTTCCAGGTAAATATCGCCCATGCTGATATAGTACTGCATCATCATGACGTTATTTTCGGTAGCCCCTTTTATTTGAACAGATCTTTTCAAATATTCCTCTGCTTTATCATATTCTTTTTTTGAAAAATAATCACGGCCCAGGTTTCCCAGGGTTTTCGCCATATAATTTTTTTCTCCGATCTTTTCAAAAAGCTGGTACGCTTCAGTGGTGTATATTATTGATTCATCGGCTTTGTTCATATTGCGGTAAACAATCCCAAGACTGTTTAACATCAGGGCTTCGCCATATTCTGACCCTGCTTTTCTGTAAATCTCAAGAGCCGATTCCATAAATTGCAACGCCAATGTATAATGGTGCATAAAATAATGCGAACGACCGATATTATAGTAAGCATTGGCTTTTTCGGTTGGCAGATCTTCAGCTATGGCGATGTCCAGCGCTTTGTTGGCATAATATAAACTGCTGTCCTGATTGATGCGGTAAAAGGTATATGAAAGCGAGTTGTATAAACGAACTTTTACCGAATCGTTTTGGGTGTGTTTTATCAGATTTTTTAGTGAGTCAATTTTTTCCTGGCTATGTAATGGAATACACAGAAACATCAATCCGTAAATTGTGAAAAACAATTTTATAATTCTGGTAACGTGGAATATATTTTTTATCTGATCCATTAAAACACACCTGTCAGTTTGAAGATTTGCGAAAACAAAGCTACTAAAACTGAAACAAGTTACCAATATTAATTTTTCGGATGGGCAGAGGAAGGTTAGAAATTTGTCTTAATGACCTGGCTTCTGCCTGTTTTCAGTTTAACGGAAGAGAATAAAATAGTTTATTTTAAT
>CAZMOS010000067.1:2513-16022 GCA_964567945.1 uncultured Lentimicrobiaceae bacterium | reverse complement strand
ATTATCTGAGTACGATGAGTTTTCTGGTTTGCCTTAAATTCCCCTCCCGGAGTTGATAAAAGTACACACCGGCTGCCAGATCAGTGGCATGCCACTGGTATTGGTAATTTCCTGATTTTAACTCTTCCGAAACCACTGTGGCAACTTCACTCCCGTGAAGATTATAAACTTTCAGTGTTACCCAGCCGGGTACGGGAACAGAAAATGCTATGGATGTGGATGATTTCATGGGATTGGGGAAATTTTGACAAACCGAAAAAACTTGTGGAAAATCCGATTGACCCGAATGATCATTGAAACCGGTTAAAGGTGTTGTTGCCAGGCCAATTTGGGCGCTGGTAAAACCGTCGAAACCTGTATAATATAAGTAGTATGTCGAGTCGATCAGAATTGTGGAACTGGCCAGCACCCAAAGTCCGTTCCATGATTCGTCAGGACCCAGGATCGGGTTGTTTTCATATTTATCCCAGTGGATGCCATCGGTACTGGTTGCATAACCTATTTGTTCTGTTGAGAAGTCACTTGGGGTTCCCGAGTAGTACATTTCCCATCCGTTTGAAGATTGCCAAACCGTGCATTCCCAGGCAAAACCTGCATCCCAGCTTCCCGTGGCGCCGAGTGTGAGTACCGGATCACTGTCCGCATAGGGTGGATCAGTTGTTGCCGGATCATTGTATTTCGTCCAGGTGATCCCATCCTCGGAGGTTGCCATACCCACCATGGCCGGAGCTCCCTGGCTGGGCGGGCCAATTGAAGCCGAGTAATACATGATATAACCGGTATCAGTATGAATTACTGAATTTGGCATTACAAACTCGGCATCCCATTCCCCTGCGTTGCCTTTTTCCAAAACGGGATTTTCGCCTCTTGTCCATGGCCCGGAAGGATCAGGAGCCGTAGCCCGACCGATGGCAGGTCCGGGTTCGCCGGGAGGAGCCGGTCTCGCATTGTAATAGAGAACCCACGTGTTATTTTCAAACAGAGGAACAGGCTCGGAAACAAAATAAGCATCAAAGCCGGTGCTGTCACCCGATATAACCGGATTATTTGCATACTTTGTAAAGGATATGCCGTCGGAAGAAGTGGCATATCCTATGGCTTCGGGAGTGGTCATCAGATCGGGGCTTCCTGCGTAAAAAGTGTAATAGGTACCGTTGTGTAAAAGGGTTCTGCCAAAGGCAACCCATCCGGCATCCCACGACCCCGGTGAACCGAAACCAAGAACCGGGTTACCCTGATACGGGGTTAATTCAGTTTGAGCAAAGACAATGCCGGATGCGCAAAACATGACCAGCATCATAACAGATAAATAAAGTAGTTTTTGAAGTTTCATAATGTACCTCCTCTTTTTTTAGTTATTCCTTTAAAACACCATATTTAATTGAATTTTACAAGAATACTTCATATATTTGTTGAACTCGTGAAGAAACTGTGAAAGAGTTATGAAATTTGAACTAAGCAATTGTAATGAGTGAAAAAGGGAAGGTATATCAATTTGGCAGTTTTACTTTTAAGGTGAGCGAATACTACCTGATGAAGGGAAACAAAGAACTTCACCTTCGTCCCAAAACCTGCCAGACATTACAGTACCTTGTTGAACATCACGGCGAATTAGTTGAAAAGGAAGAAATTATTGAAAATGTCTGGTCAGACACCGTCGTCACCGAGAATACGCTCACACAGTGCATTAAAGAGATCAGGGAAAAGCTTGAAGACAGTTCGGATAATCCTCAATTTATAAAAACAATTCCACGGGTGGGATATAAATTTATCGCACCGGTTAAAAAAATTGAAACACAACAATTTCTTCCATTTGAAATCGCTGAACAAAACACAAGAAAAGGTTTTAGGATCAGCAAAACGGTAACCGGTCTGTTTTTTTTAACGGTTTTAATTGTTTTTGCCATTGTCTTTTATTTCCGGAATAAAGAACAGAAATTAAATTTTTCCAATCGTGACTGGGTGCTTATATCAGATTTTGATAACCAAACGGGGGAGGATGTATTTGAGTCGGCTTTGCGGACATCCCTTGAAATGGAACTCAGCGAATCAAAATATGTTAATGTTGTCCCTAAAGGGCGGGTGCTGGATATAATGAACCTGATGAAACAAAAACCCAGTCAAAGGGTTGACAGGGAACTGGGAAGGGAAGTTTGCCTGCGTGACGGAAATATTCAGCTTTTACTTAACGGAAGTATTTATAAAATTGGTAATACTTATTCACTCTCGGTTGAAATTATCGAACCTGTTGAAAACACCATTATAAAAAGCTTTTCCCGGAAAGTGAACAGTCGGCAGGAAATATTACCGGCCATTAGCCGGTTAGCCGTTTCCATACGCAGGGAGCTCGGGGAATCCGTTAAAAATTTACCGGATGCAAAAGGGTCTTTTGAACGGGTAACAACCCCTTCGCTGAAAGCGCTCAATTTCTATTCAAAAGGCGTTTACTATTTGAATTTGTTTGATTTCGGCCGGGCACAATTTTTTTTCAATCAGGCCATTCAGTACGATACGAATTTCGCCATGGGATATCTTATGCTGGGTTTTACAGAATTTTGGAACAGCGATCTTCCGAAAGGGAAAATCTATTTTGCAAAGGCAGCTTCCCTCGCCGCCAATCTGTCGGAACGGGAAAAATTTTTCATACTCGGCGCCAATGCGGTGTACAATCTTAGGGATTACAAAAAAGGTATCGCCTATTACGAAATCCTTCTGGAACTTTATCCTGATGATTTTTGGGGAAATGAGAACATCAGCAGGGCTTTTCTTTGGAACGGAGACCTCAAACAATATAGAAAATACAGAAAAATTTGTGAAGAACTCCGTCCCAATTATTTCGTGAATTATTCTGATAATGGCCTTTATGAATTGTACTATAATGGGAATATTGAAAAAGCCAACTCGGAATTTTCCCGTGCGTTGGCGCTGAATCCCAACTACCCTGTTGAATTTCCTTATTTATCCGGGGCCTTTTCAGATTGGATGCATGACAATCCTGATTCTGCCGAAAGAAAAATATCCCGTTTTTTATCATACAGGATTGATAAACTTCTGCCTATATCCCAAATCACCGGTCGGTGGTTTGTTTCACGGTTTTATCTTTATGCAGGCGAATACGATAAAGGGACAAAATTACTCCGGGAAAGTATTGCACTATCAAAGCAACGGTCCGAAAGCAAATTATTACCGTGGTCTCAAATGGAACTGGCACTGGTATATAAAGAAATGGGGCAAACATCACAGTTTGAGTCAATGATCAAAAGTGTGGCCGGACAGTCGGTCGGAATAGCACGCGTTCAGGCGCTTGGCTGGTTATCAATTTATTATGCCCAAACCGGCAAAATCGCATTGGCAAAAAAGTTACTTGATGAACTGAAGAAGGAAAACCGTTTGATGCCGGTTGGCATTTCGCAACCCCCACTGCGAAATGATCTGAACAGGGCAAAACTTGCTTTCACTTATCAAATTGAAGGGGAGTTGGCCCTTGCCGGCAAAAATTATGAACAAGCCATCGGATATTTTAACAAAGTGGTCAAAACAGTTCCTCCTTCCTTTTTGCCGGCAGTAACAGCATTAAGTCCCGGCATTCGCTGGGCGGCATTACAATCCCTGGCCTTTTGCTACGAAAAAAAAGGAGACCGGGATTCGGCACTGGCTTCCTTCCAGAAGATCCTGAATGAAAAAGTTTTAGTGATCACTACTCCGGCAGTTTCGCAGATTTGGACGAAAACGCTTTCATCAGTCAGCACGGCAAAGAAAAAACGGTTTTGGAACTGAAATGAACCAAAGGCGCTCCCGTAGCTTCGGGATTGATTTGTATTCGGTATTATTCAAACGGTTTGTAAGAAAATTTCTGTCCGCCTACGGTTGCTTCCGCCATCAGGCCGCCGTTGTCTTTGGTGACGATGGCCACTCCGTCGCTGTAAGCCAGATCGTTTGAAACACCATAGTCCAATGCCACGGCAGCAAGTGTAGCCGCTACTTCATAACGCCCGGTGATAAACACATCATATTCGGCTTTGGTTTTGAAAAAGATGACTTCGGCATAGGATTTACCCCCTATCTGTCCCCCGATGGTCACCTGTGTCATTTCGGTGACACCCATCGGTTTCCCATCCTCGAAAACGATGCCTTTGCCGTGAGCGCCGCCGACAACAAGGCCTCCTTTGCCGATATTCGGCAAAATGGCGTAACCATACGAGTTGTCAAAAAAGTGCCGGAGACCGGGATCGGTTTTCAAAAACTCTTTCCGGGTTTGTTCGGCTTTGGCAATTTCAATGGAATAATCATCCTTTGAAACCTGGGCTTCAACAGATTTCGGGTTGCTGAAAAAGAGAATAACTAATATGCTGATTACAAATGTTTTCATAGTATTGTTTACTTTAGGTTTATAAAATTGATTAAAATCATATTGGATTTCAGAGTACATCAAAACGGCTTTTTAAGGGATTTATTTTTGCTCAAAGAGGTCAAATATCTTAAATTTTTACAAATGCGTATGCTGCAACCGGGCCGCCGGTGGCGCCGGTTATACGTAAAGGACTTGTTTGCAGGTCAAACGAATTTCTGTTTTTTTCAGGGATGGCATCCAGGTGGACCATCGATTCAACAATCATTTTTTCTTTCAGGACCTGATGGGCAGTATGGCTTCTGTCGGGATCAACGGTCAGCGAATCGGTGCCTACAACCTTCAGATTTTTGAATGAAGCCATATATTCCGCTGCTTCTCCGGTCAGGTAAGGAAGCAATTCCGGGGTGTGGGGATAATTGTTTTCCAGCCACTTGTCATAACCTGTCCGGAGCAGGACAGCCCCTTTTTTATGCAACAATGATTCATGAGGCAAAAGGTGTTCTTTGGTTATTTCCGTCAGAAATGTGATGCCATTAATCTCTTTGGCTTCCGGTGACCGGGAGAGGTCAATCAAAAAAGCCGGATTGAAAACAGAACTGACATCAAAAATTTCGATACCCTGATCCATCCTGTCGGGATTTTGATGGTTGGGCGCATCGGCATGCGGCTGAAAATGATGGTCTCCCAGTTCGTGAATGTAATGATGCCATCCGGTTTCACGAATATCGGAAAAGACTTTTCTTTTGGGTTTTGAATCGCCGGGATAAACTTCCTGATCAAGTGTGAGCGGTTTTGTCAGGTCAATGACCTTATAGTTTGTGCCGCCTAATTTTATCGTTGTTGTAATTTTCATAGTTGGATTTTAAGATGATGTTTTGCTAAAAGATCTTCTGTCAGTTTCCACAACCGTTTCCCGTTTTCAGGGTCGTCGGCTTTTTCATCTACTGATTTACGGCTCATCAGGAAAAGATAGTCGTTTGCCTTGCCTTCCACATCTTTGGAAGCAGCCAGATAAACAACGGGTTCGCAGGCCTGCTCCGGCGAACGGAAAAAGAGTCTGAAAATCAACTTTAGTAAAGGCTGAAAAACTGCCGGAGCTTCGCGGGCAATATTTGAATTGACCGGGCCGGGACACAGGGCAAACACGGAATATATGGGATGCTGGTTCGGGTTCAGTCTTCTGGATAATTCGCGTGCGAAGGTGGTCATCAACAGCTTGTAGTATCCGTAACGCTCAACGGATTTACCCATTCCGTAATCTTTGAAAACACCGAAGGTGTCCCATTCAAATCTTTCGGGATTGCGGTGACTTTCGGAAGACACGAAAATGATGCGGGGACGGCTCCCGGAGGAGGTGTTCAATAATTTCTCTTTCAGCAGAAGATGAACAAAGTAGAACTTGGCGAGGTAATTAACCGTGAACATTTCTTCCAGTCCGTGGCGGGTCTTCCTCGCTTTTTTGGAAACCACGGCGGCATTGCAGATGAGGATGTCAATTTTCCCGACTGTGGTTTTGATTTCTCTGACAAGGTCTCTGATCGAATCAAAATCAGAAAGGTCAACCCGTAGCATATTTACTTTTTCAGATCCTGAAACTTTTCGGACTTCTTCTCCTTTTTCAGGTATACCGCTGCGAACGGCCATAATGACTTCTGCCCCCAAGCGGGCCAACTCCTTGGCTGTTGCCAGGCCCAGCCCCGAACTTGCCCCGGTGATCAGTACCCTCTTTCCGTCCAGCTGGTCGTCCGGCTTGAGTTCTCCGACGCGTTCCTTTTTTTTAAATAAATCCCTGATGCCGCTTACTGTGGCGGAAAAGGGGTTGTTGTATTTTTTTACCTGCTTTGTCACTATATTTTCATTAAGTTATAACGCAAAGTTGCGCAATGTTCCGCGGAGGGCCGCAAAGGACTTCTTTGCGAATCTTTGTGACTTCTTTGCGAAACTTTGCGTAATAGCTTTTTTCAATTTGTTTTTAGGTTTTTTCTAAATCTCTGGTACTCCAATGTATATTCATCAATATATTTTTCATCAATTCCGAAATCCTCAAGGCTGTAAATATGCTGCCCGTACTTCCCCTGCCCGTTTTTAGCGTTGGCTTCAATAAATAGTTGTTTCAGTTCCGGGGATATTTGTTCGCCTCTGTCGGCATAAATGCGTTTCATAACCTCCGGCGTATCCTCAACCAGTTTTTTGTAAGTCAAATGAGTAAAAAGAGCCCGGTGGTTATTTTCCCGCAAAAAGACCAGCGCCTTATCCAGCATAACCCCGTTTTTCCTTACCCAGTGTTCAGCCACCTGATAACGGTCAACCCGGTTACTGAAAATAGCCCTTGAATAAGCCACCATGCTTAAAAACGAAGGAATGGATTCATAAATATTCCGGTGTGGCCAGATGTATTGTACATTGTCAAAATACTTTTTTGTCAGGTCAAGAAATTCAAGATGATTCGGCGTTTTCAGCACCCATCTTTTTCCGGGCCTCTGCCATTGCAATAACTTCAGCAGCTTCACCATATATTCATAAGCCGGCGAAAGGTCCGTTTTTTCCAGCCACGCCGCATACGAAGGAACGTGCATTGTGGCTTCTGCTGTCTGGCTCATAAAGGAGACATCGAGAAGCAACACATCTTCCTCCGGGGCAAGGTGCTCCACGGGGTGAATGGCAAAGAATGCCGGCGAAATAATCTTTAATGCTTTCTCACTGGTCTTTGCAATTCTGATCCTTTTTTCACCTTTTTTAACATCCCCGTTTATCGGCGCGGGGTTTAGTGCCTCCCAGCTTAGCAATGCCCGGTTGTCAGGATCGGCGGCAAGTAACCGCTGAAGTTTGGTTGTGCCCGTCCGTTGCAAGCCGATGACCAGCATCACGGGATATAACGGCTGTTCCAGGATTTCAGGATGTCTTTTGAAATATTCCTCTGCGCGTAATCTGACAGCCAGCATATTTACCAGACGTTGCCGCGTGATGAAATATCCCAACGGGTGCAGCCGGGCTTCCTCTCTGATTGAGTACAATAGCTTTTCCAGCGGTTCATCGTTGAAATCTTTTCCCAGGTCATTCAGTCCCGTTGCTTTTTTCGCTGCTCTGATCAGTCCGTCTTTGTCCAGTTTAGGTTTGGTACCCAAAGGATACGTGGTTTTCCAAACCTTATTCACGGCTTTGAACCAGCCGGGTTGCCTGTTAAAATCCCGTGCTTTTATTTTCTTATCCGGGCTCATCATTTTTTCAGCTCTGCCAGTTTGACCACCTTACATTCCGGCTCAACCGGCCCGGCACCTTCTTCCAGCCGGTACCATCTCCAGCACATCGTACCTTCCTGATGCCCGCAGGTATCCAGCCTGTTGGGCAACCCCGGATCGTTGTGGGAAACGATCACCCTGACGCTTCCATCTTTTTCATAAACCGCCTGACTTTTGTTTATGCAGATGTTAAAATAGCGGTAGTCCAACGATTCCATCCAGTAATTGTTCAACTGGAAATTCCACATATCGCACTCCGGCGGTTTCACGGTGATCACCAGCGCTTCATCCTCCGCCAGTTTCCAGTAGCTGTGGTAATAAATGATGTTTTTGTCGCCTCCCGCAGCATTGGAGATACTTAGGTCAAATTGAGGCAGCTTGTTAGTATGCTTTTGAAATCCTTTGGCCCACCGGGTAAACAACAGGGGAGCGCCTGCAACGAACATGGTTGCTGTTTTCAATCCTTCATCCACCATTTTGGGAGTGAGGGGGTCAGGCGCTTTTTTCCCATTCAGGTTTTCAATTTTCAGTTCGGCAGGCACCTCTTTAAAGCGGTCCGTAAATGTTTGCCTGACGATCACCATTCCGGTTTCCTCTTCAATTTTTAGCCAGTTTTTTCCTTTTTTCTCTTTGCTTAAAATGATCTCGAAGTTGCCGTCATTCTCAAGAAACAGCTCATCGCCTTCCAGCGCACCGCAGGGTTCCATTCCTCCGGTCGTCCCGTAGTTGCCGTTCTGTGTAAAAAAACCGATGTAGTGTACCGTATTCCTTTTCCCGGTGATCCGGTATTCGTATTTGCCGTCAATCTGCGCGTTGAAATAGTAATTGTCCGGATTGTCAGCTCCCATTTTCACCGTTTCGTGCACCATTCTTCTGAAAACAGGGAATGAAGGATCGTTGTATTCCACGAAAGCTTCCAGTGCAGCCCGGGTCAAGCGGGTAAGGTATCTGACGCCCTCCGCCTGGTTGAAAGCATCCTGTGGAGTGCCGGGGTATTTCAGGACAGCGCCCGCCAGCTTGAGCTGATCGCAAAACTCTTCCCACGCTCTGCCCGATACGATCCGCTCGTGATGAATGTCATTTTCCGTTTTACCGGAAATTTTCAGACCGATCTTTTTGAAAAATTTTAAAAACCCCAGAAAAGCAAAAAGCAGTTTACGCATAGAACTTGTCAATTTTTATCAAAGTGATTTTTGATAGAGCCCGTAAAATTAAAATAATTAATGTCTTTCCGTAAACCCGGAACTTATATAAACTCAAAAACTTCATTTTGTCCTTTTTGCCACCAAGACACGAAAACACCAGGATTCACAAAGAAATGATAACGATTAATTAAGGTTTATAAGGTTTGGTTAATACCTCCGGGCGGAATTTTTCACCGCTAAATTTGTTTAAACGGGCAAGCAAGTGTTTGAATCATTATGGAAGATAGGTTTTTTGAGTTTACAGATAATTTTTTGCATCTGTTTTCTTATTTATAAGCAGTAAAAACCTTATCGAAAAAAGATAACCTTAGTAGCTCCCGCAATCCAACTACAATCTAACCTTATTACCTTCTATTTACCGGTTATTTTCTTTTTTAACTATCAGTTGTAAATTTTACCCGGCACATCAAAACCTGTCCGGCTTTTTCCTGATGGATAAAATTTAGCCCATTTACTTTTAGGAGATGGTACACTAATTAATTTATCTGATCTTTGTCTTTTTGTTATTTGGCATCTTGTTGAGGTTCCGGAAAAGAAACTGTCTTTTAAAGCAATTCATAATGCCATCATTTAAAGAAAAATACGGAGAATGGGCCATTGTGGCCGGGGCTGCAGAAGGGCTGGGTGAAGCATGGTCGGTGTCACTGGCCAAAAGGAAACTGAACCTCATGATGGTTGATAATAAATCAAAACTCTTGCAAAATTTGGCTGAAACGATTAAAAATAATTACGGAGTCGAAACAAAAACCCTGGAGCTTGACCTGGCAGAGGAAGATGCCGCCAATATTATTATGGAAATCGCCGGTAACCTTGATGCCGGATTGCTTGTTTACAATGCTGCATTTAGCCTGATCAAACCGTTTGTTGAACTTTCGCCCGAAGAACTAACTCCGTTTATTGACGTCAATGCTTCGACACAACTTAAACTGGTTCACGCATTTTCAAAACGGTTGATCGAAAAAAAAAGAGGCGGGGGCATTTTGCTGATGTCTTCACTGGCGGGACTGATCGGCATGCAGCTTGTCGCTCCTTATGCCGCCACCAAAGCTTTTATCTGGAACCTTGCCGAAGCTTTGCAATATGAATTAAAACCAAAGAAAATTGATGTGATGGCCTGTGTTGCCGGGGCAACAGCTACACTTGCTTATTTTAAGACCAACCCCCGATACGGATTTTTCAAACCCGCCGTAATGAAACCGGCAGAGGTAACCGAAGCAGCTTTAAAAAAATTCGGGAAGAAAACTCTTTATATTCCCGGTTTCTCCAACCGGCTGAATTATTTTATCCTCACCCGGTTATTGCCACGGAAAACGGCTGCAAACATTGCCAACCGGACGATGGGGAAGATGTATCCTTCTGATCATAAGGACTTGTAACAGTATGATCAAAAAGATATGTTTGTTTGATTTTTGAAAACCCTGCCTGAAGAACACAAATGCAAATTAGATTCTTGATTATTTTTAGTAAATTTGTTCAGGCTGTTGGTAACTCGCTGAAAAACATCACTAGCAAATTAAAAACTGAATTTATCACAAGGTAAATCCTTTTGTCAAAACCATTTACAGGAAATACGTCTGGGAAGCAGAGTACCTTAAAAAAACAGCAACATTTTAATAAACCGGATGGAAAATCAACTCCATTCCTGATTAAAACCGGGAATTGATAAAACTGAAAATGAAGAAAAAAGAGAAGAAACAAAAAACAGAAAAACCAGGCAACATCAGCCGCCGGGGTTTTTTAAAAGGAGCGGGTATAACTGTTGCGGGAACTGTCATCGCCGGTTCGGGCGTTTTGAGTTTAAAAGCACAAACTTTCGAAAAAGACAAAGCGATCGGCCCCGGAACCGTTCATATTCAAATGAAAGTCAATGGACGTATCAGGGAAATGAATATTGAACCCCGTACTACCCTGGCTGATGCCCTGCGCAACGAGCTGATGCTCACAGGAACCAAGGTGGGGTGCAACCGGGGAGCTTGTTCCGCCTGTACCGTATGGATTGACAGCACACCTACATTATCCTGTATGACACTCGCCGTGGAAGTTGGAAACCAGGAAGTCACAACCATCGAAGGGCTTGCAAAGGACGATCATTTACATCCTGTTCAGGAAGCATTTATGGAACGCGATGCTACACAATGCGGTTTCTGTACTCCGGGAATGATCATGACGGCTGCTCATCTGCTGGAACACAATCCGTCACCAAAAGAAGATAATGTTAAAGTTGCGTTGAGTGGAAATTTCTGCCGGTGCGGAACCCACCCGAAAGTATTTGATGCTACACTTGACGCAGCCGGTAAAATGTAAAAAAGCAGAAAAATGGAAAAGAAAAAAATAAAACTACCTTATGGCATTCCCGGCTACAATCTGGAAAAGATTGAAAGGGATGTGTCTGTGTCGGAGCCGGAAGCGCTGCCGGTAAACAGTAAACTGAAGGTTGTGGGTAAAAGGGTGAGACGTACGGATGCTCTGGAAAAAGTCACCGGTTCTGCCGTTTTCACAGCCGATATCCACCTGCCCGGCATGCTTTACGGCAGGATGCTTCCTGCCTACATTCCCCATGCCCGGATAAGATCAATAGATGTTTCGGCAGCCAGGGCCTACCCCGGGGTATTTGCCGTGCATGTTTTTGAAGAAATGATCGAAGGCGCCAACCCCAAAGATAACGGAGGGCGATCAAAGTATCCGGAGATAAAATATGCCGGGCAGCCCATTGCAGGAGTTGCGGCAATCAGTACGGAGGTCGCTGAAGAAGCGCTTAATCTGATCAAAGTGGAATACGAGCCGATGGATTTTGTAGTGGATATGAATAAGGCGCGGAAACACGGCGCTCCTCTTGTTTACCAGACTGATGTTGACCAGGAAGCATCCGATGGCGGTGAAGAAATTGAGCAGGGTCTGAAATCCAAAGGGAATATCAGGGGGCCGATGAAAAGAACGAGAGGTGATCTTGAAAAAGGTTTTTCCGAAGCAGAGGTGGTCGTTGAGCGTACTTACCGTACACAGGTACAAACCCATTGTCCGTTGGAAACCCATGGTGTTGTCGTTGATTACAACTGGGGAGAGGTAACCATTTTCGCCTCCACACAATCCACAAAAAATACGCGAAGGGAATTTGCCCGGGCTTTCAGCCTTCCGGAAAGTAAGGTTCGCGTCATTTCGGTATATACAGGAGGAGGTTTCGGTGCCAAGCATTCGCTGGGTAATTTTGGCGTGATGGCCGGTCATCTTTCCAAAGCTTCGGGAAAACCTGTCAGGATTATGCTCGATCGCAAAGAAGAGCACATTTCGGCAGGCAACCGTCCCAACTCCATCCAATTTATAAAAGTGGGTGCCAAAAAAGATGGTTCGCTTACGGCATTGAGTTTACTGTCTTACGGTACGGCAGGCGTAGGACTCGGGGCGGGTGTGGGGCACATCGCAGAAAGGATGTATGAATGTCCTAATTTCAAAACCGAACAATACGATGTGTTTACCAATGCCGGCCCGGGCGCTGCATTCCGTGCGCCCGGCAACGTTCAGGGCGCTTTTTCTCTTGAACAGTTGATTGACGAGCTGGCCGAAAAGCTTGATATGGACCCGCTGGAATTGCGTGACAGGATTGACAAAAGTACCATTCGGAAGATTGAAAGAGAACGGGGGGCTAAAATTTTTAATTGGGAAAGACCTGAAAAACCGGGGAGTGCCCCGGGGCCGGTTAAAAAAGGTGTCGGTGTGGCACAGGCATACTGGCCGCGTTTTACCAATCGTGATTCAACGGTGGAAGTGAGAGTCCTGCGCGATGGCGCCGTGGAAGTTCGCTCGGCAGTTCAGGATATCGGCACCGGAACCAAAACAGTGCTGGCACAGGTTGTAGCTGAAGAGTTGGGATTAAAAGCTGAAGACGTAACGGTCCTGATAGGCGACACACTATTTCCGATAGGGCCTCCCTCGGGTGGAAGTGTGGTTACGGGTTCAATTACCCCTCCGGCAAGAAATGCCGCCAATGAGATCAAAAAGAAACTGACTGACCTTGCTGCCGAAAAACTGGAAACGGCTGCTGAAAACATCATTGCTGAAAACAGCTATTTTATGTCAGGTACTGATCGCACAAAGAAAATATCGTTCAAAGACCTTGCGGGCAAAATGCGGGTTTCGCAGATCACGGCAACTTCCACACGTTCGGCTAATTATGATGAAGGCACACATCATGAAGCGTTGGGTTCTGTACAGTTTGCCGAAGTATCGGTAGATACGGAAAGCGGATTCGTAAAGGTTGACAGGGTAGTGGCGGCACACAGTTGCGGAAGACCCATCAACATCGGCCAGATCGAAAGTCAGATCAACGGGGGCATCATTATGGGCATTGCTTATGCGTTGTATGAAGACCGGGTAATGGATATTAAGACCGGGCATCAGATGAATCCGAATCTGGATCAGTATAAAATGCCCTTTTCCTTCGAGGTGCCCGACATACAGATTGAGCTGATTGAAGATTACCCGGCATACTCATCAACCGATGCCAGCGGGATCGGTGAACCGGCAAATATTGCCACGGCTGCCGCTGTTGCCAATGCCGTTTACAATGCCATCGGAGTGAGAGTAACCGAACTGCCGATCACCCCTGCAAGGATATTAGCTGCTTTGGGAAAAGTTTGATGAAAGGGTTTTTTGAATGGAATGATGGAATGATGGAATCGTGGAATAATGGATAGAAAAAAGAAAAGAACCCCAGCCC
>CAZMOS010000067.1:0-2413 GCA_964567945.1 uncultured Lentimicrobiaceae bacterium | reverse complement strand
AACAACAACTTATAAAGAAACAATGAATAAATTTACCTGGTACGAGGCGACTTCCGTTGAAGAAGCGCAGAAAGAAGTCAATTCCACGGTTTCCGAGACAATACAACCGGAAGCCAACCCCGATGCATCAGTATTCAAAGCAGCGGGAATTGATTTGCTGGATCTGCTGAAAGAGAGATTATCCCAACCGGCAAAAGTGGTGAGTATAAGGAATATTCCCGGTCTTGATGAAATATCTTTCAGCCCGGAAAAAGAATTAAGACTGGGAGCCAATGTCACACTTTCTCGGATAGGGGATAATGAACAGATCAGGACAAATTACCTGGCACTCCATCAGGCGGCTTCACAGGCTGCTACACCGCAGGTCAGGAATATGGCCTCACTGGCCGGAAATCTTGCGCAAAGGACCCGATGCTGGTATTTCCGGTCAAAAGATATCGTTTGTTTCCGGAAAGGCTCGTCCACTTGTTTTGCCCACGTGGGGAAAAACGAGTATCACGCCATTATGAACTATGGGTACTGCGTCAGCGTTCATGCTTCTTCACTGGCAACAGCACTCACGGCTTTTGATGCGATCATTGAGATCAAAGGGAAAGACGGAAAAATTAAGCTGGTGCCGATAAAAAAGTTTTTCGTTTTACCTTCTGTGGACAGAACGCGTGAGAACATCCTCGACGCCGGTGAGTTGATCACGGCGGTCATACTCCCCCTTCCCAAATCCGGTTTGAAAAGTTATTACATTAAAATGGGAAGCCGGAAATCGCAGGACTGGCCGATGGCAGAAGTTGCCGTCGTTGCAGAAGTATCAGGGGGAAAATGCGATTCGGCCAATATTGTCTTGGGAGCCGCCGCTCCGGTACCTGTGGTTTCCACGCTGGCTGCCGACTCCATTACTGGGAAAACAATTGATGAAAACACTGCAGCCCAGGCCGGCAAAGCTGCTATGCAGATCGCGGTCCCTTTGTCGGAGAATGCTTACAAAATACCGGTTTTTGAATCCATTATCAAACGGGCGTTACTTGCACTTGATAAAGCATAGGGAAAACGGAATAGCCGGGCTTACCTGAATAATTCACCGATAAGTACAGCCTGATCAGCGGAAACCTGTTTTGTATTTATAGTCTGAAATTTTTAGATTAAAGCATTGAGAACTTAACAAGTAAGTTATATCCGGCCCTGACCGGTTTACCGTTTTGATAGCCCGGGTTCCATTTAGGCATATTTTTTATTACCATGACGGCCTCTGCATCCAGGATTTCACTAACTCCTTTCTATACAGTAATATGGCTTATGCTTCCATCACATTCAACAACAAAATGAGCCAAAACTTTCCCTTGAATATCAATACATCCGGGAAACGCTTACCCATTTACCTTATGCGGTGGGTATCTGTCGTAATCGTGTTGATTATGAAGGGAAAAGGATAGTAAAAAAGATTTTTGTTAGGTGAGGGAGTTAACGGATTCATTTGCCCGGTTGATCCACTGCTTAATGGTTTAATTGTTTAGTTCTGCATCATACATATTTGAAAAAAAATGTAGTTTTGTTTTCCCATGGAAAACAATACGACGCTTCATATTAAAAACATGGTCTGTAACCGTTGCATCTGGGCGGTACAGCGCGAATTGAAAATGCTGGGGCTAAAGCCCATGAAAGTGGTTTTGGGAGAGGCCGTTGTGGAAGGACCGGTGGATGAGGAAATGACGCGGCAAATTGACCGGAACCTGCACAAGATCGGTTTTGAATTGATTGACGACAAGAAAAGCCGATTAATAGAAAGTATCAGGACTGAAGTGATCAATTACATCCACTATGACCCGGAAAGGGTGGGTAACATCAATTTCTCGGATCATCTTTCTAAAAAACTGGGATACGATTATTCTTATTTGAGCAGCTTGTTTTCGGTTGTTGAAGGAATTACGATCGAAAAATACATCATCCTGCAACGCATTGAGAAAGTCAAAGAACTTTTGATCTATGATGAGCTAACCCTGAGCGAGATTGCCTACCGGACAGGTTACAGCAGCGTTCAGCACCTTTCCAATCAATTCAGGAAAGTTATCGGGATGAACCCTTCGGCATTTAAAAGGCTACAGGAAAACACACGGAAACCACTGGATGAGGTCTAACTACAAACAGATTAAGGGCTGTCAGTTCTTTATTTGTCATAGCAAAATACCTTCACGGGTAACATTGTCGTAAAAAGGTGAGATACGTTGTTTTTTTCCCCACTCTTCTTTCGAATAGATAAAAACAGAGAATGCTTCACCCGTCTCTAGTTCCAGATCATAAATCTTGTCCCTGAACTTATTTTCTGTGTTAAGATCAACGGGATAATCGGTCAGGACCAAGATATCCCAATCAGAATCAATCCGCTCATCGCCTCTTGCACGGGATCCATATAATATTACCC
>CAZMOS010000066.1:0-18560 GCA_964567945.1 uncultured Lentimicrobiaceae bacterium | reverse complement strand
CAACCATCGCCTCAAAAAGGATCTCCACAGGATGCAGCGCCGTCCGGTTTGTGCCGTCTTTGATTTGATGGCGGCAGGATGTCCCCGGGGCAGCAATGACCGTTTCTTCCGACGCCTGACGTACAGCGGGAAACAGCACCAGCTCTCCCACTTTCATTGACAATTCATAATGCTCCTTCTCATACCCGAATGCACCGGCCATCCCGCAACATCCGGAAGGTATCTCCTCAACCGTATAGTTTTCGGGAAAATCAAGAATAAACAACGTTGGCGCCGTTGATGCCAGCGATTTCTGATAACAATGGCCGTGTAGTTTGATATGTTTCGCTGCTGTTGTGAACTGCTCTTTCCTGATCTTTCCGGCTTTCATCTCTTTCTCCAGAAATTCGTCAATCATCAGCGTATGTTTTGCCAGACGGAGCGCATCCGCCTTCAGGTCAGGTTTTACAAGCTCGGGATATTCGTCACGGAAAGTCAAAATCGCTGACGGTTCAATGCCCAGCAACGGTGTTTCTTCCGAAATGATGTCTTTCAGCAACTGCACGTTTTTATTGGCTATCTGTTTGGCTTTTTTCACCAGCCCTTTCGATAAAAAAGTCCGGGCACTTTCCACATGCTTCGGGATGGCTACCTCATATCCCAGTTTTGTCAGCAGACGGATGGCTTTGATCCCGATGTCGGTATCGTTGAACCGTGTGAACTCATCATTGAACAGGTAAACTTTGCCGTTGGGAAACTCTCCCCTGCCCCTGTTTTTCTGAAACCATTTGTCAAGCGGCTGACTGCTCAAAAGCGGCATTTTCCTTTCCGGAGCAAAACCGATCATCCGCGCAAATGCTTTGGAAAAGAAAGGATTTCCGTTGAAAAAGTTGTAAATACCAGGCGCATAACTTACGAGTTTACTGATCTTTGCAATGTTAGCAATGAGGCGGGCACGCAACGGCACACCGTGCGATTCGTAATAATGCTGCAGGAATTCGGCTTTCAGTTTGGTCACATCCACACTGGACGGACATTCCGATTTGCATGCCTTACAGGAGAAGCACATATCCATCACCTCATAGATCTCCTTGTGGTCGAAAGGATTGGATTTGGGCGAACGGGTCAGGAATTCCCGCAGGATATTGGCCCTGGCCCTTGTGGACTTGTCCTCATCCCGTGTGGCCATATAGCTGGGGCACATCGTGCCGCCGGTGATCTCTGTTTTCCGGCAGGCGCCGGCCCCATTGCATTTTTCAGCAGAACGCAAAATGCCGAGGTCTTTGGAAAAGTCAAAATACGTTTTGATCTCCCTTGTTTTTTGTCCCGGCTCATACCGGAGGAAAGAATTCATTGCAGGCGTGTCGGTAATCTTGCCGGGATTGAAAATATGCTGCGGGTCCCAGGTATTTTTGATCTGCCGGAAAAGGTCATATACCTTCTCTCCCATCATCAGCGGGATGAACTCTCCGCGCAACCGGCCGTCACCGTGCTCGCCACTGAGCGAGCCATTGTATTTTTTAACCAGACGGGCGGCCTGCTTACCGATCTCGTGGAAAAGTTCCACATCGCCAGGGTTTTTCAGATTGAGTACCGGCCTGATATGCAGCTCTCCCGTAGCAATGTGGGCATGATAAACGATCTCTTTGCCGTATCCGTCAAGCATGGCTTTCATCTCGGCAATATAGGCCGGAAGCATTGAAGGTTTAACCGCTGAATCTTCAATTACCGAAACCGGCTTGGCATCTCCGGGCATATTGCTCAGAATACCCAGTCCGGAACGACGCAAGGCCCACACTTTATTCATACCCGGCCCTTCGATGACCGGGAAATGATAGCCGTAGCCCGCAGCACGCATCGCCTTTTCCATATCAGCCACTTTCTTTTTTATTTTGGCGGGATGATCTTCGGCAAATTCCACGATGAGAACGGCGCCGGGATCTCCTTTGATGAAAAAACGGTTTTTCCGCTGCTCGATATTTTCTTTGGTCAGCTTCAGAATGGTGCTGTCCATCAGCTCCACGGCGGCCGGTTTGTGTTTTAAAGCGATCAGGTTGGCTTCCAGCGCATCCGGAACACTTTCAAGATGAACACATACCAGCGCTTTGTGCTTTGGCGGCAAAGAAACCAGGTTCAGCTTCACGGAAGTGGTAAAAGCCAGCGTCCCCTCCGAGCCGGCCAGAATCTTGCAAAGATTAAAATCCTCCCCGCCATCAGAAAAAGGGGAAGTATCGAGTAGCAAATCGAGGGCATAACCGGTGTTGCGGCGGGTCACCTCCGGATCGGGAAACTGTTTCCTGATCTCTTTCCGGTTTTCTTCATCGGAAAGGATATCACGAAATTGCCGGTAGATCTTTCCTTCCTGCGAATCTTCCCGGCATTTGGCCATAAAAGCTTCTTTATTTAACGGGCCGAAGGTTGCTTCAGAGCCATCGCTGAGAATAGCGGTGACTTCAAGGGTATGATCACGCGTACTTCCGTAAACCAGCGAGTGGGCGCCGCAGGCATTGTTACCCACCATCCCGCCGATCATACATCGGTTGGAAGTGGATGTCTCCGGGCCGAAAAACAAACCGTAGGGTTCCAGATATTTATTGAGCTCGTCCAGGATGACGCCTGGCTGTACCCGCACCCATCTTTCTTTTTCATTCAGTTCCTGTATCCGGGTCAGGTGTCTGGAAACATCAGCGATGATCCCGCCGCCCACAACCTGTCCGGCGAGCGACGTTCCTGCTGTCCGTGGGATTATCGAGACCTTGTTTTCAGCGGCAAAACGGATAAGTTGTTTGATGTCCCGGGTATTTTTAGGATAAGTGACGGCAAGGGGTTTTTCGCGGTAGGCCGAAGCATCGGTGGCATACATCAGGCGGATGGCTTCATCGTAAAGGATCCCGCCTTCAAAGGTTTTTTGCAGTTGTTCCAGTTTAATGTGTATGTTTTCCATCTGTGCGTTTCCGGCTTCGGGTTACAAATATAAGGGGATGTTTGGATTTGGGATTTGGGATTTATGATTTTGGATTTTTGATGTGATTGAAAAGGTTTGTGCAGTGAAAAGTCATCAAAGCTTTAAGCGGGACGCTTAAAGCGGGGTAAGAGCTAAATCCTTTTTACCGAAGTTGCGGGAAGCCAGCCTATGCTACCATTGGGGATACGTATTTTGACCCAGTCGTTCACCTCGTCCAGAACACGTACTTTTGTACCTTCGTGGATCACAAACAGGTCAACGGCATTCATGGTGGGGGAGCTTTTAACGGTAATTGTAGGTGTAAAAACAATGGCCTCCTTGTGCTCCCGTGTATTCACATATTTCTGAGCAGCAAGGCCGAAAACAGCTACCGAGATCAGGAAGAATAGCAACGCGAAATAAAAAGCTGTTTTCCTTACTCCGCGTGATCCCGAAAGGATGAACACCCCGACGAAAAAGATAAGGATAAACCAGGAAACCACAGCAATGACCGCCCAGACATCCGCATTGAACATGTTGTAAAAGTAATCCCACCAGCGTTGATAAAACAACCGGGGCACCCTTTCGATCTTATCCACGATCATGCTGTTGGCAATGTTGATATTGAATTCAATATCTTCATCGTTGGGAGCCAGCTTTTTTGCCCTTTCATAATAAAGAAGTGCAGATGGGATATCGCCGTTCTTGAAATAAGCATTACCTATGTTGTAATATAGTTTTGCCGATTCCAGCCCCTGTTCCGCTATACGGTTATAAACATTGATGGCGGAATCGTAGTTTCCTTCATTATAGGCATTATTCGCAATCTGCATCAGAGAATCGGGATTTGCCGCGCTCAGGTTCATTGTGAACAAAAAAAGTAAGGAAAACAGGAGAGCAGCCGTTTTTAACGGTAAAACAAGATTGATATTTTGTTTTGACATTTTCATCATCCGTTTATTTCAAACCTTTTTCTGCCTGTGAAATGGTATTCAATGCTTCTTTGTAAACCGTATCCATTTTTCCGCTTTTCTCACCGGGTGCAAAGCGGGCAAATTCGATGTTGTTCAATGTATTCACAAAATTATCCACGATCTTTTCTTCGGCTCCTTTGCCGGTCAGTGTTTCTTTTACCGTTTCGATGGACAGGTTAGCCTGGGGAATACTGAATTTATCGGCAATATAACCCCACAGCGCCTGCGCGATCTCATCATAAAATTCTTTTTCCTTGCCTTCCTTCCTGAATTTTTCAGCTTTATGCAGCCGGGTACGGGCTACTTTGTTGGCTTTCCGGGTTTTCATCATGCTCACGTTACTCTGTCGTTTTTCCTGTCGCTTCCATAAAATGATCACAAGAAGAAGTAAAACGACCGGGAGTACGAGCATAATATAAAACACATTGGACTCGAAGAAAAATATGTTTGCCGGGATCAGATCGAACGGCCCGTTTTTAATGTGCCGGATGTCTTTTCCGATGAATTTAATGTCTTCCTGTGCGGAAGAGCTGTATGTTACCGCAGAAGCATTTTTATCGCCTTTTTCCACGTGTATCCTGAATTCACCTGAAGAGAAAGAATAATATTTCTTTTCTGCCGGATTGAAAAAGGTGAAAGTTACCGGCTTGATCACAAAATCTCCGGGAGTACGCGGAATGGCTAGGTATTCGAACTTTTTGCTTCCACTGATGCCGGACTTACGCGTTTTGATGTTGCTTGAAACTTTCGGGTCGTAAACCTCAAAATCGCTCGGGAATTCGGGAGCCGGAAGATCAAGAAGTTCCAGGTTTCCTTTTCCGATAACGGTAAACGTAAGCGTCAGCGCCTCGTTGGCTTTCAGGTTGTCGCGGTCAATGGAGCTTTTGAAAGTAAAGTCACCCACAGCTCCGCCGAAATTCTCCGGTTTTCCTTTTTCAGGTAACGGCTTGACTTTGATCTTTATGGGTTTCGACCGCAGGGTGGTTTCCACGTTCCGGACGTTCCTGTTGAAAAACGGGTCATTAAAAAATTCTTCAAACGGGTCGTTGGTACGCTTCCTGGGTGTATTTATCCTGATCTGCGCAGTGCATTGCAATTCAGCCGGGTCAATAGTCAGTACGCCCGGTTTCTGGGGGAAAAGAGCATACCTGGTGATTTCCGCCACTGTATATTCCTGGCCGTTGATGATCTGTTTCCTTGGCTTTAGCTGTGTTTTGTTATCCGTCAGACTTTTCGACCAAAAACCGGTAAACGACGGCGCTTTATTCAGTATCAGGTTGGAAATGGGTACTCTTGTGTAAAGCGTATAAGTCACGATCACCTGCTCGCCGATGTAAGGATTTGTTTTACTTACGGATGCTTTTACATACACATCGTCGTTTTGTAAAATACCTGTATTTCCGGAAGAACGGCTTGTCACACCACTGCTTTTGTTTCCGCTCCCCTGCGAGGAAGCTGCCGGGGCAGAACCTTTAACGACCTTTATCTTTAAACTGTTGGAAGTGTATTTTTTCCCTTCCACGATCACCGAGGCAGGCGGCACGGTCACTTCGCCCTCGGCAGTTGCCTGTACAATAAAAGAATAGGTCTTCGAATAACTCTGCTCCATCTTTCCGTTGATGATCTGAATACTGGAACTTGTGGAAGTGTTCGGGCCGGAAAGGACAGTCAGAGAACCGAAATCGGGGGATGTGAAATTACGTCCGTCGGCGTTGACTTCATAGGTGATCTGAAACCTCTCCCCAACGCTGACCACAGGTTTGGAACTGGCTGTGAGTTTCACGTTACCGGCAAATACAGGATAAACCGCCAGCACCACCAACAACGTGGCCACTCCCCTCACCCATTTCATATTTATGATTCTGTTTAACAAAGCGTCAAAATTAAAACTTAATTTTAAACATTTTATTTTTTAAACCTGACAGGTTACTTTCGCTCGTGTCCCTGATGAAACCTGTCAGGTTGTTCCAATGTTCCATCCTCCGCACCCCCGGCCCCTAAAGGGGCGAGCCTGCGCTTCTTTCCATCATTCCATTTTTCCATTTTTCACAAATAACATCTTACCACCTCTCCTCCCCCGCCCTGAAGGGCAGGGCTACTGATTTGTTTCAATTATTTTATTCATTCTTCCATTTATCCTTCCAAATTCACCAATCACAAATCACTATTCACAAATCACTATTCACAAATCACTAATCCATCCCCCCTCTACCAGTCAATCACCGATTTACTTGACTTTGCAGCTTTTGCTTTTTGTTTCTCCAGTTTGTGCAAAGTTTTCTTTTCATCGTTTTTCAATGCCTGCAGCATACGGGCAGCGTCCTTCTTTGAAATTTGCTGTTTTTGCTGTTGTTGTTGCTTTTTATCCTGTTGTTTCTGCTGATCCTGTTTATTCTTTTGCTGATCTTTCTGCTGATCCTGTTTTTTATTCTGATCCTGTTTTTGCTTATCCTTGTCTTTATTTTTCTGATCCTGCTTATTCTGATCTTTTTTCTTTTCCTTATTCTTGTCTTTATTTTTATTCTTGTTTTGCTGTTGTTGTTGCTGTTGTTGCTTCAGCTTTTTCCGGGCATATTCCAGATTGTATTTTGTATTGTAATCGGTCGGATCCAGTTTTAAGCTTTGTTTGAATGCTTCCACAGCCTCTTTGTATTTCTGCGCTTTCATCATCGTATTCCCCAGATTGTAAAAAGATTTTGCTTTCATTTCAGGGCTGACATTGGCAGCGGTCAATTCGTTAAACAATTTTCCCGATTCTTCAACATTATCCTGTTTATACATCGCATCACCAAGGTTAAACTTACCTTTATATGAGTTGGGGTTTTTGTCGAGGGCTTTACGGTATTGCACTTCGGCATCGGAATATTCACCTTTTTCAAATTGTTTGTTTCCCTTGCGCACATATTTTTTGTCATTCTGTGCATAGAGTCCCGATGAAAGCAACCCCAAAACGATCAATATCAATAATCTGTAACGCATCATCTGTTTTTTATTTTCCGAATATATCCAATTTTCGTGCCCATGCGGATTTCCTGTTGCTGATCAATAATTCAAGGATCAGCAGCAAAATAGTGATGAACAAATAAATCTGGAACCTGTGTTTGTAATTCGTAAACTGTTTAGTTTCAATTTCTTTCTTCTGTATCTTACTGATGTCATCGAATATCTTTTTTAAGCCGGTTGTAGTGTTGTTAGCTCTCGCATAAGAGCCGTTGCCGGCGGCAGCGATCTGCCGGAGCATATCCTCATCCAGTTTGGTGATGACCGTTTTTCCCTGTCGGTCTTTTTTAAACCCGGTCCGGGTTCCGTAATTATTATACACCGGGATAGGAGCACCCTCAGGCAAACCCATGCCGATCGTGAAGACCTTGATGCCTTTTTCGGCTGCTGCTTTGGCAGCATCCACGGCATTGTCTTCATGGTTTTCCCCGTCCGTGATCACGATAATGGCTTTGTTGTGCTGGCTGTTGTCGAACGATTCGGTGGCCATGTTTATGGCAGCGCCAATGGCCGTTCCCTGCGTAGGGACGATTTTGGTATCTACAACCGAAAGGAAAAGGCGTGCAGCGGAATAATCTGTCGTCAAAGGCAGTTGTTTATAAGCACGCCCTGCAAAAATAATGATCCCGATGCGGTCACCTTCCAGTTTGTCAATCAGGTTGGAAATGGCCATTTTGGCACGTTCCAGCCTGTTGGGTTTGATGTCTTCGGCCAGCATGGAGTTGGATACGTCGAGAGCCAGATAGATGTCAATGCCTTCCCTTTTCACCTTTTCAAGCTTCGATCCGATCTGCGGGTCGGCAATGCCAACAACAAGGAAAATATAGGCCAGGATGATCAAAAAGAATTTTAACCCAAGTTTGCTGCCGGAAGCGTCGGGCATGAGGCTTTTGATCACATTTTCATCGCCAAAACGTTTTCCGGCCTTCCGTTTCCAGTTTTTATACAGCCAGAAAAACAGGATAAACAACGGCACTGCCAGCAATGCATATAAATATTCGATATGTGCAAACCTTATCATCTTATTCTTTAGGGTAACCTTTTAAAATACAAATACCTCAACAATATCTCCAGCACAAACAGCCCGAGTGCCCAAAGGGCAAACGGCAGGAACATTTCGTGTTTTCTTTTGAACTCCTGGACATCTATCTTCGATTTTTCCAGTTTGTCAATCTCGTTGTAAATCTCTTTCAGTTTTTTGTTGTTTTCAGCCCTGAAATAGCGCCCTCCTGTTGTGGCTGCAATGTCTTTCAACAGGTCTTCATCAATCTGCACTTTCATCTGTTGCATGTGTGTACGCCCGAATTGGTCCTGAACAGGGTATGGAGCATATCCGCGTGAACCAACGCCAATGGTATAAACCCGGATACCAAACATCTTGGCTATCTCGGCAGCGGAGCGGGGGTCAATGGAACCGGCGTTGTTCACACCGTCAGTCAGCAAAATGATCACCTTGGAAATGGCTTTGGAGTCTTTTAACCGGCTGACTGCCGTTGCCAGTCCGTCACCTATGGCTGTTCCGTCTTCTATCATTCCGCTTTTAATGTCTTTAAACAGGTTAATGATCATGGTATGATCGGTTGTCAGGGGTATCTGTGTGAAAGCTTCGCCGCTAAAGATAACGATCCCTATCCTGTCGTTGGGCCTCCGTTTTATAAAATCAATAGCCACATTCTTGGCAGCTTCCAGACGGTCTGGTTTAAAATCGCGTGCCAGCATACTGCTCGACACATCCAGTGCCATCACGATGTCAATTCCTTCGATCTCCACATTCTTACGTGAGGAAACAGACTGCGGACGGGCCAGCGCGATGATGAGCAAAGTCAACACGAGCATTCGCAAAACGAACAGACTGTGCACCATCCATGTTTTCGGACTACGGGGAATATTCTCAAATGGCTTGAGTCCCGAAAACCTGATATCAGGGTTTCGTTTCGGATACCGCCAGATATACCATGCCGTCAGCAGCGGGATAGCCAGCAGCAGATAAAAATATTCCGGGTTTGCCCATTGATCTATATTGAACATTGCCTATTCGTTTTCTTTTTTTGTTTCTTCCTTTTTATTCGTCTCTTCGTTATCACCGACCGGCGCTACGGGGACAACCGACGCCGGTTTGGTCTCTTTCACAAAATCAATACAATGATTTAAACTCAAATCGTTTTCCAGCGGTGCGGGCTGTGCTTTGGCAAATTTGACCAGATCGGCCAGTAGTAATACATCTTTCATTTTGGCCATCGCCTGATCATTAACCCTTTCCCCATCAAGCCGCTCAAGTATCTCATCTGATGTCATTTCGGGTGCATCAAACCGATACCGCCTCTCAAAATAATGACGCATGATATCAGTCAGTTGGGTGTAATATTCTTTAACCTTTCCCTGCTGCCAGACCTTTGCCAGGCGCAATTCTTCCAGGTTTTGAATGGCTTCCACATCAGGTGGTAAGGCCGGTTTGGGTTTTCTGACAAACAGCGGCTTGTTTTCCTTCTTTCTGCGGATATACAAGATCAGAAAGACAATCAGACCGATAATGACCAGGCCGAGCAATATCCAGGGAAATATCTCAGCAAAAGTGTAAGGTTCACGTACAGGCCCTACAATGGGTTTGAATGCTTTTGTAGTGTCCACCACAGGAGTATTCACCATCAGGAAAAGGGTATTTGTGTTGACTGTATATTTTGTCGCCGTATCATTTTTGGGATAAAACCTGAATTCAGCAGGAGGAATTTCAAAATACCCGGAGTCGAAAGATGTAATGGTATAAAGCTGTGACAAATTAAGGTTCCCGTCTTTTCGGATGGTGTCAATATCCTGTTTTTTGATCATTTCGATGTGGGTTGTGATCGTGTCAGCATATTGTGGCCATTCCACTATGAAGTTATCGGGGACACTTATTCCCAGTTCCATACCGATCTGGTCGCCGATCATGATGGAGGATGAATCCAGTTTGGCCCATGCTTCAACATTACCCTGGGCTTTCAACTGCACACCGGCACTAAAGATCAATATGATGATTATCAGTATTTTTTTCATTTACTTTTCTACTTGCTTTCTTCCTTTCAATCCCTCTCCAATCACAAATCACAAATCACTAATCACAAATTAAATATCAACTATTTCACCCCGCCCTAAAGGGCAAGGCTATTGATTTGTTTCAATTATTTTATTCAACATTCAATTTCGTCATTCGCCAATCCTTTTCATCATTCGTCATTCCTCGCTCCCCGTTCATCTCCTCGCTTCTCTTTTCCTGAACAGGTTCATCAACGGTTTGACGTAGTCTTCACCGGTATATACTTTCGCCATGTCAACTCCCAGCCGGTTGAACAATATGTCCAGTTCAAGCCGTTTTTTCATTGACCACTCTTCAAAAGCACGCCTGACTGATTTGTTGCTTGTGTCAATCCAACGCATTTTGCCGGTTTCAGAGTCCATCATTCGTACCAGCCCCACATCAGGCAACTGGGTTTCCACCTTGTCCGTCACCCTGATAGCGATCAGGTCGTGTTTGTGGTTTGCGATCTGAACCGCCTTTTCAAATCCTTCGTCCATAAAATCGGAGATCAGGAAAGCAATGGACCTCTTTTTAATTGCATTGGTCAGGTAGCGCAACGCCTCTGCAATGTTTGTACCCTTGCTTTCGGCCTTGAAATCAAGCAATTCGCGAATGATGCGCAATATGTGTGATGTCCCTTTTTTTGGCGGTATAAATTTCTCGATCTTATCACTAAAAAATATCACCCCCACCTTATCATTGTTCTGAATGGCCGAAAAGGATAAAACAGCGGCGATCTCGGTGACCAGTTCTTCTTTCAATTGTTTTTGTGTTCCGAAAGTGTTCGATCCGGAGACGTCAATCAGCAGCATCACCGTAAGCTCACGTTCTTCCTCGAATATTTTGATGTACGGATGATTAAAACGGGCAGTAACATTCCAGTCAATATTACGGATGTCGTCCCCATACTGGTACTCGCGCACCTCACTGAATGACATACCCCTCCCCTTGAACACACTATGGTATTCACCCGAAAAAATGTGATGAGATAAGCCGCGTGTCTTGATCTCAATTTTCCGTACTTTTTTGAATATGTCTTGTGCTTCCATTGTTTTCAGTTCACAGTTTTCAGTTCACAGTTTTCAGTTCACAGTTTTCAGGGGTTATCGAAATGTTAATCACCTTTATATTTTGAACCTCGCATTCCTGAATTTTTAATATGATTAATCAGCCCGTTAATCATTTTACTTATTTCATCAGAGTTGGCATAGAATTTATTGAATTCAGATTTTGTTATAAAATCCTTATCAACAGATCTATATAATTGAGACCTTAACTCTGCTGCCGATCCTTTAGCAATCCATAAATATTGAATAAACTCTTTGTTGCCACCCCGCCCATGTCCTTCTGCTATATTATCCATAATTGAACCTGATGAGCCGAGCATTTGATTTTTTAATCTTGGATCTTTTTTATAAATCTCCCTTGCCGTTATGATTCCTATTTCATTAGCAAGTACTCTTGCTTTTTGCCATGCTTCAATATCTTCAAATCTTTTAAAAAATGTCATTTTCTTTTTACTTGAGAATCTCCTGAAAACTGAAAACAGAGAACTGACTACTCCTACGGCACTTCCACCGTATTCAATATCTCATTAATAATATCCTCACTCGTAATGTTCTCTGCTTCGGCTTCGTAAGTGAGGCCGATTCGGTGGCGCATCACATCGTGTGCAACGGCGCGGATATCTTCGGGGATCACATAGCCGCGGCGCTTGATAAAAGCAAATGCCTTGGCAGCCAGTGCCAGGTTAATGCTGGCCCTCGGCGAAGCTCCATAAGAGATCATATTCTCAAAACGGTCGAGTTTGAACTCCGAAGGATAACGGGAGGCAAAAACAATATCAGTAATATAATTCTCGATTTTTTCATCGAGGTAAACCTCCCGGACAATGTCTCTTGCCCTGAGTATTTCTTCAGGTTTGATCACCGGGCTTGTCGAAGGAAAGGTCTTGCTGATGTTCTGACGAAGGATCAGTTTTTCTTCTTCCTGTTTGGGATAGTTGATGATGACCTTCAGCATGAACCTGTCCACCTGCGCTTCAGGCAGCGGATAGGTTCCCTCCTGCTCTATCGGGTTCTGGGTAGCCATCACAAGAAAAGGTTCTTCCAGCTTGTATGTATGTTCACCGATGGTTACCTGCCGCTCCTGCATGGCCTCAAGCAATGCGGACTGCACCTTGGCGGGAGAACGGTTGATCTCGTCAGCCAGGATGAAATTGGCAAACAAAGGCCCTTTCTTCACGACAAATTCTTCTTTTTTCTGGCTGTAGATCAGCGTACCGATCAGGTCGGCGGGCAGCAGGTCGGGAGTGAACTGTATGCGGCTGAACTTGGCGCTGATGATGTTGGCCAGCGAGTTGATGGCCAGTGTTTTTGCCAGGCCGGGAACACCCTCCAGCAGGATATGGCCGTTGGCCAGCAGCCCGATAAGCAGTCGTTCGGTCATGTGTTTCTGTCCGATAATCACTTTGTTCATCTCCATATTGATCATGTCAATGAACTGGCTTTCCTTTTGTATTTTCTCGTTAAGTTCCCTGATATTGGTTTCAAGCATTTTATAAGGGTTTTAATGTTTCGGGTGCAAATTTAGAAATTGGTATTGAGAGCCGCTGTTAATTAATGTTAAAGGGATCAGGTGAATAGTGATTGGTGAATAGTGATTGGTGAATAGTGATTGGTGAATAGTTTAAAGACCTTCCAGACTCCGCAATAGCGGGCCTGTGTCAAAGATACTCCTTTGGAGGAAGAGTCTTGAATAGGAAGAATGGTTAAGGGGAAATGGATGATTGTGCCAGGGGCAGGCCTTCGGCAGAAAGATAGAAAGAGGATTATCCTTGTTGATTTGCTTTATTTTTAGGCAGAATGAGGATTGATATGTAAAACGAATTACGTCAGCAGCGGCTCTATGGTCCTGCCGAAAGGAGTGAGTGCAATTCCCGCCAGTTTAAAATGCTGCCTGCCCCACGGTATGCCGACAATGGTGATAAACAACAGCACTCCGAAGAAAATATGGGTCAGTACGATCCAGATGCCGAAAAAGATGACCCAGATGAGATTCATGACCGTGGATACACATCCGCCGGCCATCTCCGTCCGCACCACACGGCTGCCGAAAGGCCAGAGGGCAAGGACGCCCAGTTTCATTATCTGAAGCCCGAATGGGATTCCGATTATGGTGAGCATAAGCGCAACACCTGATGTAAAATATTCAATGGCTGTGGCAAACCCGCCAAAGAGGAGCCAGATAATGTTGCCGAGGAATTTCATGGTTGTGTGGGTTTTTACAGTTCAAATGTAGGTTTTTTTGCTTTAGCTTGCTTTTCCCGAGGCGGGAACAAGGTTACCCAAATCAGGGGTGCTTTGACCTGGCGGGTGGGCTTGCCCTCGCAAGGTCGGGAGAAGAAGAAATGAGTTCTTTTTTCGACCAAGCAGGAATAAAGCTACCGCCTGGTCAGGGAAGGTTCTTTTTTCGACCCGCCGGGAACGAGGCTACCCGTCGGGTTAAGGGGTTATTTTTTTACTCAAGAAAATATTTCTCCCCTCCTGGCTTTGTTTTATTTTCCTCGTGAAATTGTATAAATTCCTCAAGCGAGTTAAAAAAAGACAAAACTTCCTCACGATCAATGTTTGTCGGTTTTACTGAAAGAAATGTCACAAAGGATGAATATCTCCAATCTTTTAACTCTTTGACCAGACCGTGATGGATTGGATTACGGTGTATGTAATTGACAAGCAAAACAAAATAATCTTCGTCATCAACTAATATCCTTTTAAAAGGCTGGATAAATAATCTCCCTTTTCTTTTGTAGGTTTTATTAAATGATTTTGAATAACTCTGAAAGAAATTTCCAAATGTACGTATTATGTAGTCTGAGTGTTCTTCGTCGCTTATTCTCTGTAATTGTGGGATTTTTTCGGTTTCTTTTATCTTGAGCATCAAATGAAAATGATTTGGGATCAAGCAATATGTGTAAATTATTGCAATTGGTAAAATAAACCGTTCCAGTTTTTTCAGGAAGTACTTATAGTCTTCATCGGATTTAAAAAGTAATTCGCTTCCGACAGTTTTGTTGTAGATATGGTAAGTTTCACCACAGATCAACTTTTCCTGCCTGTCTATTGACTTATGGTATTTCATATCAATATGATCTTTAGCAATAAAATTACAGAAAAAATTAGTACTCACTGGGGGAAAACCGAAAATTTACGGATTTATTATTATTTTGTGAGTTTTGTTTTTCGACCCGCCGGGAATGAAGCTACCCGGCGGATCAGGGCCAAAAAAAAGGCCTTTGCGGAGTATCAGGATGGATACGCTGCAAAGGCCCGGGTCTATAACAGGTTGCTGCTACTTTTCTTCTTGTTTGTATAGTTGATAAACTTTTTTGCCTCCATAAGCCGCAGCCAGGCCGAGAATGATCAGCGTGCCGCCACTGATGGGAGCGCCACCGCCAATGGGATCATCGCCCGCTTCAGGACCGCCGGGAGGATCACTCGGCGCCATGGATTGCGCATTCAACCCGGCGATTGCAAAAAACAGGATAACGACCAAAACTGTGATAAACGATATATATTTTTTCATATTCTTCATTTTTTTCATGTATTTATTGAATTTGACAATCTGATTAATAATAGGAGATCAACACTTTTTTGGTATAGACCCTTTCATCGGTTACCACACGTACGATGTAGTAAGCCAGCTTGTTGTCCACCCATATTTTGTTGACTTTCTGGTCGGGAACCTGTGTACTGACCACCTGGCTGCCTGACATATTGTAAATAAATACATTCTCGATGGGTTCATCACCTATATTTACCACGTAAACATATTGGCCGTAACCATATATCTGTACAGGATCGAGCGCCACGTTCTGATCCACCCCTGTCACGCCGAAGAAATGAATGATAAACCTGTTCTGGTCATCATCCGGTGAAGCCGTAAACGTATATTCGGGGTTTTCGTTTATCGAAACCCAGTCACCTCCTTCCTTTAAATCTTCCAGCCACACTTCGGTACCGTTGTCGAAGGTTTCGAGGCCCGAAAAGTCAAGCGTATATTCATCATCGTAGCCGCATTTGAATTTTACGGGAACACTCACCAAATCCCTGCTCAGACTTTCATAAGGCAATACGTTAATCGAAAGTTCCGTAGCATCCGAGGCTATACTCCTGATGGAAGTGGCGTCGTCATACATACTTTCCAGTTTCCTGGCTTCAATGGCTTCATCATAACCATTTGTGGCTCCTTCGTCAAAACGGATTATGATTTCATCAGAGAAATTATAATCCCCTCCCGAAGCTTTGACAGTAAGCATATTCGGCAAATCACTTCTAAAAGGCTCGTTGCTGTGTACTCTTTCGGTATTGGTAAAATCGAAAGTTCCGGCGGCAAATGTCTGAACAAGAAATGCCTGCCCCACCTGTATGTATTGCTGGCCTCCTGCACCTCCTGCACGTGCCAAATAGCTTCCAGTTGAAGGATCCCACAACCAATTTTTATTGTTTATTACAGTATTATTGGCTGTAGCCAGGGCATCGAAATCCACTGCTGAAGGATAGGGGTTGCTGATCAGTTCCAGATGGTTACCATTGGGAGTGGTATAAGTTAATGCCGGCGATGAAACAGGGCCCGTCATGAGTGCTCCTGTCATATTCAGGGTATAGGTAGTTGCATCTGTTGTGGAAAGGGCAATACCATCGGCAGTATGCACTTCATACGTATAGCTCGTCAAATTTACCCAGGGCCTGACACCCCCGTTTGTATCTATTGATTCATCCCAGCCATAAGCATAGGTATTCCCCGGCGATACATCAAAGGCCTGAAGGAAAGCCCCCGTGCCTGTCCCCGTGTAATTTTCTTCATCTACCGTCGGGCCGACCAGGTGAATGTAAAAACTTCCAGAACCTGCAGCATTGTAAAGATAAGTCTGCACTTTGGCTGTTCCGCTGGTGCCGTAGCTGATTGTACCATTGTCAAGTAGAGAACCGACTCCGGTGGTATCGGCCTGGACTATGAGGCCTGCTGCACCATCAATATAAGTAGAACCACTAACTGTTAATTGACTATTCGGAATAATCGTTACTGTACCATAATTCAGCAGATCATTATTAACAGTGTAAGTTAGTTGTGTACTTAATAAATCAATATCGTCTAATGTAAAAGATGCGCTGGATTGTATTCGTAAATAATCACAGACAGGTTGTCCATGTGTTAGTGTCAAAGAATAAGTTGAAGGATAATTTGTAAGTCCAGCAGGAATAAAACAATTATTTCCACTAGCTGGTATTGAACCACCACCACCACATGCATCTTCCCAGTTTCCCGAATCATCCCAATCTGAATTTGTAGTGCCTGTCCAAACTAAGTCGTAAACAAGTGTTGGGTAAGAATAAGTAATCCCACTTCCAAATATAGTAGGAGTAAAATCAGTTGCTGTTCCACCCACAGTTTGGTTCCAATTTAAACTTGTTCCATCCCATCCGTCAGGGGCTACTTCAAATGTACCACTACCTGTTGCTCCAATTACTTTAAAAACAGCAATTTCTTCCCATTGGTTTACTGTCCAATCATGTGGGGGATTAATGGCAGGTACTGCGCTGGCATTCCAATAATGATAATCATATCCTCCTGAAGTTTGTTCCCCTGCGAGGCCATCAAAAATATTATAATCATTCGTTGAACAAATTAAATCCATATCAACTGCACCACTTGGATAACGAAGAACAAAAGTGATATCATTTATGTCAGTACTTGTTGTTGGAGTATTAATTCCTGAGGTTTCTCTCATTTCATAAACCAGATAGCCATAATCATTTTCTGAAACTCTACATTCAAATGTTTGTCCAAAAGATTGAGTAAAACTTCCCGCAATAAATATTGTTATAACTAAGAGATAAATATTTTTTTTCATTGTGACTATTTTTTAAAATTAATGGGGTAAATGTTTTTGAATAACATTGCCTGGAGTACTTGCTCCAACAACGTTTAAAATAGTAATTCTATCATTCGAAGCTCCATTATAATTGATAGAACCACTAAGATTAACATCATTTACTGAATAAACATTACTTACTGTATTTCCTGGTGTTGAGGCACCAACCGCATTTAATACATTAATACGATCATTGCTACCACCATTATATGAAACACTTCCATCCTGTGTAGCATCTCCTTCCCAAAGCCCCCACACTCCTGTTTCCACTTCTTTCATGGCTTCGTTGGTAGTTACTGTTACGTCATCCCATGCCTGGGACAGCGCTGTTGTAAAATCATACGATGGTGTTCCGGCGATGTTCAGGTCAACCGATGATGAGGTCATAATGGGCAGGTGGTTGCGGTGAAACACTTCGATGTTGTACTGTGTAAGGGAAACGCCGAAGATTTTGCCGCCCTGATTCCCGAGGGTGTCAAGCAGGTTGCCGTTAATATCCACAAAGAATGCAAAAGAGTCAATCAAGGTTGTCGGAGTGGTTTGGTCACGTAAGATCACTTTCACCCAGTCCACCGCATCGGTGGGGATTGAAGGTGCTGTTGTATTCATTCCGTACGGGTCGGTTGTCGGTATCAGGCTTGCAGTGTTCAGGGTTTTGTCCATGTTGCTGTTGGTTGTATTGTAAGTACCAGCCAGGAAAAATTTCAGGTCGAGCCTTTTGCCCGAATAATAGTAATCGCCGACGGCAAAAGTGCCGATTCCGGTGAACGTTGAATTGGTCATGGAATACGGATCGGTGCCTGAAGCAGCGCCGGTTTCCGACCATTCATAAGTTGTTCCGGCATCTGTAGTCAGGCCAATGGCACAATTGTTCACGTCAAAGCCGGTCAGGTGTTCGGTACTGTTCCACTGGGCGGTCACCGTCAGTTCGGAGCCGCCGCTTGTGGCTTCGGTTACCACCCAGCTTCTGTCAACCATGTGGATGGTGGAAGAACCGGCAGGCTCGTTGTCCACAACCCTTACGCTGTAAGTGTCTGTCGTTGCTGTGGCGCTGTTTTGCAAGGCAAGCGGGTTGTATGCCGTGTTGCCTACCGGGAAAGTAACGGTTGTGGTGCCGTCGCCGGGTACACTGCGTTTGAGTGTTCCCGTGCTGTTGGTCTTCACGTAAGCCGAAGCGCCTGCTCCTGTCGGATCGGTTGAACCGATCGTCAGGTTGAAACCGTTCAGCGACAGTGTGCCGTTGGTCAGTTTCAACTCCCCGTTAATGGTCTGGTCGGCGCCGGTGGAAGTATTGGTGATGGACACGCCTGTAGTGTTGTCAATTTCTGTAACGCCGTAAAATCCGACGTCATTATCTCCTGTGATCTCCTGGGCTGCAGTGCCGTTGAACTTGAACGTCCCCGTTGAAGAAGACGCAAACAAGACAGAAGTGTTATTCACAAGATCTCCTTTGTTTTCAATGGTACCCTTGTTGTCGAACGTGGCACCGGTGCTCGTAATGCCACCGGTGACAATGACGGATGAACCGGATTCAACCACAATGTTTGCGCCACTTTCCATGACAAGTTGTGAAAACCCGGTAAATACCATGAATAACAAAATGAAGGTGAGTAGATTTTTTTTCATAGTTATAAACTTAAAGATATTTGTAAATAATTGGCCTCAGTAATACCA
>CAZMOS010000065.1:0-18830 GCA_964567945.1 uncultured Lentimicrobiaceae bacterium | reverse complement strand
GTTGTAGGATTTGTAAGTAATCTTCTGTTGGCAGGATCGTCAGCATCAAAAAACAAATATTCTTTTCCTTTTAATATTTTTTTGATCAAAGTTGTTTTACCTACCTGTCTTGCCCCGACAATGATAATTGCTTTTCCGCTTCCAATCTTTTCTTTGACAATATTTTCGAGTATTCTTTGATACATCTTCTTTTTTATGCAAAGATAATTAAATTATCGTAATGACCAATAGTTATAACCAATAGTCATCACAATGTCGAAAATATGTTCTCACAGCTTTTGCAAGAGATTTGTATCTCTTTCCTACAAGTCTTCCCGCCCGGCCTGTGGGTTAGCGGGACTTGTGCGGGGTAACTTTCTTTGCAGGCAAAACATTGTTGACCGGATAATTATTCTTCTTTTTGTGGAAAAAACATCAAATTCAGATTTGAAGTTTTAGCCCGGCACAAGTCAACCACGCACAGGGCTGACGCACAAGACCGGCACCAGCGGGGGCTTCTCCCGGCGGGTAGCCTTGTTCCCGCCGGGTGGAAAAAGATGGGGTTTATTGCCGTTTTTTTTCGACCTGCTGAAAGCTCCTGCCCGCAATGTCTGCCCGGTAGCCCGTTCAGCGGGTCAGGCAGCCCCGACCCGCTAACCCGACCCGGAGTTAGCGGATCGAAGAATTTCCTCGATTCCTCCTTCCTCGCGCAAGTCTTCCCGCCCGGCTTGTGGGTTAGTGGGACTTGTGCGGAGTAACTTTCTGAGCAGGCAAAACATTTTTGACCGGATAGATATTCTTCTTTTTGTGGATAGAACAACAAATGCAGATTTGAAGTTTTAGCCCGGCCCAAGTCAATCACGCGCAGGGCTGGCACACCTGACTGCGTCAGGCAGGCAAGACTCGCGCCAGATGGAGGGCTGAAGCACAAGACCGGCACCAGCGTGGGTTTCTCCCGGCGGGTAGCCTTGTTCCCGCCGGGTGGAAAAAAAAGTGATCATTGCCGGTTCTTTCGACCCGCTGAAAGCTCCTTCCCACAATGCCTGCCCAACAGCCCATTCAGCGGGTCAGGCCAGTCCCGACCCGCTAACTCGAACCCGGAGTTAGCGGATCGAAGATTTCCCTCGCTTCCTCGCGCAAGTCTTCCCGCCCGGCCGGTGCGTTGGCGGGACTTGTGCGGGGTAACTTTCTATGCAGGTAAAACATTGTTGACCGGATAGATATTCTTCTTTTTCCGGAAAGAACGCTAAATGAAGATTTGAAGTTTTAGCGCAGCCCAGGTCAACCACGCATAGGGCCGGCACACCTGACTGCGTCAGGCAGGCAAGACTTGCGCCAGAGGGGGGGTAATAATGTTATTACTGACTACTTTTATTTTTTCTATAAGGATAGTAAAAGTACTTATTAAATTGAATTTATCAAATATCTCATCTAATAATTTCATAAAAAAGTGCCGCTGCCATGAGGACCTATATAAGCATTTGGCTCGCCTGATTAACTATAAATACGAGCCCTATCAGGAAGAACACCAAATGCAGATTTGAAATTTTAGCCCGGCCCAGGTCAACCACGCGCAAGGCCTGCTTGCCTGCGTTAAGCAGGTAAGACTCGCGCCAGATGGGGTATTTATTTCTCTTGCAATTGGCGCAAAAGCTAATAAAAATTAAAAATATTCTATTTCTCTTTCTGTTAACGTAATATGCTTTATTACTAAATACTGGTTTTGTTTATTATATTTTATGCGTTTAATCCAATTACCATATTTGTCATATTCATATTTAGAAAAATAAGTCTGGTGATAATTAGTCATTGCTATATAATTTTTAAAAACTATCTCGTCACCATTTAAGTTATATTCAAAATTATATTTTATAGCTAGCCTACCATCAGGATCGCACGATATAAGTTCAATTTTATTCCCATTAGAATCATATTTTTCAGAAGCAGTAGAAATACCAGATGAGTTTATACTTGTCTTGCTAATTATATTACCTTCTTTATCATATCTGTAAAATATATTTCTATCCAAATTCATATCTGAGTCATAAACTAATTCCTCAATTTTATTACCTTTATCATCATATTTATAAATATGTTTTTGTTTTAAAACTTCATTTGAGTCATATTCAGTTTTCTCTTTTAAGTTGCTATTCCAATCATATTTATAAATATCCTTTTCAATTAAACCATTGTCTGAATCAAATTCTGACATTTCTAACAGATTACCCTGATTGTCGTATTTGTATTTTTTAACACTATTACTAAATCCACTATTTGGATGCTTAGAAATTTCCATAATTAGATTCTGTTTGTTATTATATTTATAAGTATATTTATGAACTATAGCACCTTTAGCATAAACCACAGAATTACTATCATCGTTATAAACCACAAAATCTAATATATTTCCATTATTATTGAAAATATATAACATTGTTGAATTAGGATTCAACTTTTGAATTTTACCGTTCTTTTCTTGAGCAGTGTAACTAAATTCTCTTATAGAACTGACCCTTCCTTTTAAATTGTATTCTTCAAGACTAGTCCTTTTTGGTTTTTTCGATTTCTTAATTTTACCATCAACACAGGAAAACGAAATTGCTGATAAGAAGATTATTATTGAAATTTTAATTTTTAGGTTCATAGATTTTCATATTATACATTTAATATTATTTAAGATTAAGCTGTGTTTTAGACTTGCAGCAATTGTTAAGTATATGAAGCGTTGGACGTTTTAATGCACCAATTTTTTCAGTTTACTCTATGTTTATTTACTGCTATCATTTTTATTTTTAGCACCATCAACCAAATAAACTATGTTCTTTTTAGATCAGCTTTTCTACTAATCTTTGTTTTTAAAGTCAAGTTTGGTTGCAAGTTCTTTTGCAAAGATTTTGGTCTTTAATATTACTTCATCAACAATTTCTTTACTCAACGGAACCATCTTATTTTCTTTAGTCTTACCATTTCTATGAACTAAATCATGTCTTGTAAGAACATATTTGAAAACTTCTTTTATTTCAGGAAAATCAATTTGAAATGTTGAGCGATACATTTCTCTAACTTTAGGTAAATTATAATAAATTGTATCTAACATTACTTTTTTCACTGTGTCTCTTAACTTTTCTTTTTGGTCAAAAATTTCCGTAAGTTTAAATTTTCTTTGTCTAAAGTCAGGATTTGATTTAACAAAGTTTTTAAAATAATCTTCATTATTTACAGTTAAATTAATTAATGTTTCAGACAAAAAAGTCTCGAGTGTTCCGATTACGCCAATATAAACCTGTCTTCTCATGATCTGTTGTAATGAAGCGTCACTAATTTCAAAATCATTTAATCTTTTGAGATTTTGAATTTCTGATTCGAAACTATTATAGAATTGATAATTTTGCAGAATTGCCTCATATTGTTCGTCATAATAATAATCTTCTTCATACAATTCCCAAGATTGTAACCAAACTCTTTTTCTGTCTTCGAGTCCATTAATTTTATCCAAAATATCTGGATTTGAATCATTAGGAAATTCTATAATGTAATTGTATAAGAGTCCATCTTTACTTTTATTAGTTTCAATTTCATAACCAATTTCAGAAAGTTCTTCATAAGATATACCTAAAATTCCAGCAAGTTTCTTTTCTAATTCTTCTTGCTGCCGTTCTATCATCGTTTCTTTTACTATTCCCATATACGTATTTTTTTAATATTGACTATTTCCCATATATAACAAACACCCTTCCTACAGACATATACACCTTTTGTGGTTTTTCTTTCAAATTCATCAAAATTTCTAAATCGATCAAACGAAACGACATGGCTGATTAATGTTGGCCTGGTTATACATCAAAAGTATAAAAAAAATTCAATGTTAGCCAAAAGCTAATTTTTTCTTCCGATCTTATCCATTTTTCCGAACTTCCTATCTTTGGCGGTCTGTAAAAAACGGAACCGCGGTTATGGAAAACAAATATGACATCATTATTATCGGCGCCGGGCCGGGCGGGCTCGAGTGTGCTTACATTTTAAGCAAACAGGGTTACAAGGTGTGTGTGCTGGAAAAAAACCCGAAAGCCGGCGGCACGGTGCAGGGATATCGGCGGGGCGGTTGTGAATTCAGCGCAGGGATGCACTATATCGGCAGTCTGGATGACGGACAGGTGATGAATAAGCTGTTCAGGTATTTCAAAATCCTTAACAAGATCAGGTTGAAACGGATGGATGAAGACGGTTTCGAGATTTTTGAAATTTCCGGCAAGGAATACAAATACCCCATCGGGCACGACCGTTTTAAAGAACAAATGGCCGGCTACTTTCCCGGAGAGAGAAAGGCAATTGATACCTATATCCGGGAGTTGAAAGCAGCAGCCGGAGAGGTGGATATTTACAACCTGAAATATCCGGTGACTTACGACATACGGAACAGCAAGTCGCTGACCACCGGCGCTTATGAATACATCCGTCGGGTAACGGAAAACAAAGACCTGCAAAATGTGCTGGCCGCACAGAATTTCAACTACGCCGGAACAAAAGAAAACACACCTTTCTACACGCACGCCCTGATCAACAACTATTACCTCAACAGCGCTTACAAACTGATCGGCGGAAGCGACCAACTGGTTGACCGTTTTGTTGAAAATATTGAGAACAATGGCGGGACAGTTTTGACAAATAAAAAAGCCGAACGGTTCATTTTTGAGGACAACCGCCTGTCGGGAGTTGAAACAGCCGGCGGCGAAATCTTTTTTGCAGACCGCTTCATCTCCAACATTCACCCGGCGCTTACTTTCGGGATGATGGATGAGTCGAGATTGCGTAAATCATACCGGAACAGGATACTGAACCTGAAAAACACCATTTCCGTTTTCGGCCTGCATATTCAGCTTGAGGAAAACAGCTTCCCGTACCTGAATTACAATTACCACCACTGGCAGGGAAATGATGTTTGGTATGCTTCGAATTATAACCCGGAAAAATGGCCGGAATATTTCTTTTTGTTTTCGGCAGCTAAAACAGAAAATAACCGCTATTCCGATTGCGTTACCATCCTGACTTATATGAAATTTGAAGAAGTGGAAAAATGGCAGCACCAGCCTTCCGACCGGCGGGGACAGGATTACACAGACTGGAAAACGGAAAAAGCTGACAAGCTGTTGGATTTGGCAGCTAAACGTTTTCCCGAAATAAAAAACAACATGATCAGTTATTCAGTTAGTACACCGCTGACATTACGCGATTACATCGGCACACCCGACGGCGGGATGTACGGGATCATGCGCGATTATCACAAACCGATGGAAACTTATATTTTCCCGAAAACAAAGATACCCAACCTGTTTTTTACAGGGCAAAATGTGAATCTTCACGGGATGCTGGGCGTCTCGCTGACAGCGCTGGTCACCTGCGGTGAGTTTACGGACATCAACACTTTAATTAAAGAGATCAATGAAGCGTAGGAAAAAGAGATTCGGGAAAATTGTTTTGTATGTCGCGGGGGCGCTCATCCTGGCTTTGATCGCCTTTGTCATTTATTTTAAGATAGATACAAAGATCACCCCGCCCAAAGTGAAAGACCTCTCCGCGCTGAATGAAAAAAGGGATACGCTGGGCCCTGACTATTACAAGATCGGCAACAACTGGCTCCGGAAAAACAAATACGGGCTCTGGGAAATGTATCTGGAAGGCTCTCCTTTCGATATGGGCGTGGCCAGCGGGAAACTCACCAAAGAGCTCATCGCCAAACAGGAAGAGGCATTTGTGAAACAGATCAAAGAGATGATCCCTTCGCCTTTTTATCTGAAATTTCTCCGCTATTTTATCGCGTGGTTCAACCGCGACATTGACGAATACATCATCCCCGAATACCAGAAAGAGATTTACGGCATCTCGTTTTCGGCGTCTGACAAATACGATTACATCGGCAGCAATTACGAACGGATGCTGAACTACCACGCCGCCCACGATATCGGCCACGCGCTGAAGGACCTGGCGCTGGTGGGCTGCACTTCGTTTGCTGCAAATCTCGGTTTTGCGGACAGTTCGCTGATCATCGGCAGGAATTTCGATTTTTATATCAATGATGAATTTGCCGAAGACAAGATCGTTGTTTTTGTCAATCCTGAAAAAGGTCACAAGTTTGCTTACATCACGTGGGCAAGTATGATCGGCGTGGTGTCGGGGATGAACGAACAGGGGCTGACCGTGAGTATCAACGCCGGAAAATCGGACATCCCTTATAAGGCGGCAACACCCATTTCGCTGTTGGCGCGCGAGATACTGCAATATGCAGGAAACTTCGATGAAGCCATTGCCATTGCGAAAAAACGGCAAACCTTTGTCTCCGAATCGCTGCTCATCGGTTCGGCTGCTGACAACAGCGCCATCATCATCGAGAAATCCCCCTCCCGGCTGGATGTGGTCAGGGCCGGGAACAATTTCCTGGTGTGTTCCAACCATTTCCAGGGTGACGTTTTTGCCAACGACCCTGAAAATGTAAAATACATCAGCGAGTCACCTTCGCTGTACAGGGAAGAGCGGGCGACACAACTTGTGGAAAGCAAAGACACGGTGGATTACCTGGAAGCGGCGGCCATACTTCGCGACCGCAACGGCATGAACGGCGCCTCCATCGGCATCGGTAACGAAAAAGCGATGGCGCAGATGATCTCGCACCACAGCGTGATCTTTATGCCGCTGAAACGGCGGATGTGGGTCTCCACACATCCTTATCAACTGGGAGAATACCTGGAATACAACCTGAACAGGATTTTCGGCAAGTCCTGGAATGCACCCCTGAAACACGGTGTTTACGATTCGGCTTTCACCATCCCGGCAGACCCGTTTTTATATACCAAAGCTTTCAAAGACTTTCTGCTTTTCAGGCAACAAAAATACCAAATTGAAAAAGCCATTGACAAAAGCCGGCGAATTCCCGACGAAGATAAATTCATCAGGCAGTTTGTCAAACTTGATCCCGATTATTACCTCGGGTACAAACTGGCTGGCGATTATTATTTTAATTTTGACGATCCGGAAAAAGCAAAACAGTATTACAATTTATCACTCACAAAAGAATTCGAAAACACGATAGCTAAACAACACGTTGAAGAACGCTTGAATTCAGTTACCCGGACTTTTAAGTCCGGGGATAAACACTAACACTTTTATCAAGAATATGTTCATCCCCGAAATAGAAAAGAAGTCACTCCCGGAAAAAAAAAAATACCAGGAATCCCGCCTGCCGGAACTGCTGGAATATCTGAACACACGCTCAAAGTTTTACCGGGAACTTTTCTCAAAAAACAACATCAACATCAAAAACATCAAAACCCTGGAGGACCTGGCGCAGATACCGGTGACCACCAAGACCGACCTGCAGGAGAGGAATGACGACTTTTTATGTGTGGACAAAAAAGAGGTCGTTGACTTCATCACGACCTCCGGCACGCTGGGCGAACCGGTGACATTTGCCATGACCGATTCCGACCTTGACCGTCTGGCTTACAACGAATACATCTCCTTTTCCTGTGCCGAAACCACTGAAAATGACATCTTTCAACTGATGGTCACCATGGACAAGCGGTTTATGGCCGGGCTGGCCTATTTTCTGGGTTTGCGCAAGCTGGGTGCCGGGGTGATCCGTACCGGGCCGGGATTGCAGGAACTGCAGTTTGAATCCATTCAACGGCATTCTCCCACGGGGATCATTACCGTCCCTTCTTTTATCACGAAACTTATACAATACGCCGAAGAACACAACATTGACTACAGGAATTCATCTGTCAGAAAAGCCGTTTGCATCGGGGAGCCCATCCGCAACAACGACTTTACGCTGAATACGCTCGGGAAAAAGATCACGGAAAAATGGGGAATCAAACTGTATTCCACCTATGCCTCCACGGAAATGGGAACCGCTTTTACAGAATGTGGGGAAGGCAAAGGCGGTCATCATCATCCCGAGATGATCATCGTGGAATTCCTCGATGAAAACAACCGGCCTGTCGCAGAAGGCGAGCCGGGCGAAGTGACAATTACAACACTCGGCGTGAAAGGGATGCCATTGCTGCGGTTTAAAACCGGTGACATCTGCTATCACCATACCGAACCCTGTGCCTGCGGCAGAAACACCATCCGCCTGGGGCCGGTCATCGGAAGAAAACAGCAAATGATCAAGTTTAAGGGGACAACTCTGTATCCGCCGGCCATTTATGATGTACTGAACGAAATTGACTGTATTGAAAATTACATCATTGAAGTTTTTACGAACAACCTGGGCACTGACGGGATATTGATCAAAGTGGGCTGCAAGGCAGGAATGTCTGCCGACGAAGCGGAAATTAAAGATCATTTCCGGGCGAAACTGAGGGTAACTCCCCAAATCGAATTTTTAAATCCCACTAAAATTTTTCAGCTCCAGATGCCCCCTGATACGAGAAAACCTATTATTTTTAACGACAAAAGAAACAACTAAAATTTGAAGCCATGAAAAAACATTTTTTGTTTATTGTTTTAAGCGTTCTTTTCGGAACGACAGGTGTCGGCCAGTCATTCAACACCAATAATCTGACATGGTTTGGCATTGATTACACAAATTGTTATTTCCTGACACCCATGGACTTCCCGAATGTGGGGGATTTAAAAACCAAGATAAGGGCCTGGAATGATCTTGTCCTGTATGAACGGGACAAGTACATCAACAAAACCCTGAAGGGGAAAAATGTAAAATCTGCTTTGGAGACTGTGAATAAGAGGAACGAAACGATCAATGTAAGAGATCACCTAACCGATGACGGTTTCAAGAGCAGCCACCTCGACCCGGCGAAAGTCCAGGAGATCATCAGCAGTTATGATATTCCGGAGGGTTTAAGCGGTACCGGGCTGGTGCTGATCGCCGAAAGTTACAGTAAACCCAACGAACAGGGGGCCTATTATGTGGCCTTTTTCGACATCGCTACAAAGAAGGTGTTTGCTACCGAACGGATGTTGGCCAAACCGGGAGGATTTGGTTTACGCAACTACTGGGCTAAAACTTATTATACCGTCCTGAAAGAAGTGGGAAAGAAATATTAGTAACGAAAAGCGATAAATTTTTTCTCACAGCTCGTCCGGATTTTTAATCCGGACGTTTCTATATCAAGCCACAGCTCCACAATCTCATCCTCGTTTGCACCGAGGATGCTTTAATCCCCTCACTTGCAATGCAATCCACCACTGCTGCATGCGTCCACGCTTGCTGTTTTTTATGTCTTTTATCCTTGCACAAATCTTCCAGATGAACCCTATACATTAGCCAAACATGATTTGTGCAAAAACCGTTATTAAATCGCAAACTTTAAAAAGTTATCTTTATGAATGACCTTAAATTCGGCATTGGGGTAAATTTTCAGCCATTCATTTTGGGTTTTTATTCTGGCCGGATTCCATTTGAATTCATAACCATACAGATTACCCTCCCTTTCTTCAACAAAATCAACTTCCTTCTGATTATAAGTACGCCAAAAATAATTATTGCTAAAGAGATTAGAATAATGTTGTTTTTTGATCCTTTCCATAACCATAAAATTTTCCCATAGCATTCCCACATCATTCCTGTCGTTCAATGCGTTGAAATTATTGATCACGACATTCCGAAGGCCATTGTCGTAAAAATAATAACGACTAGATTTTGTTATCTCTTTTCTAAGGTTGTTGGAATATCCGTTTAACTTTTTAATTATAAAAGATTTTTCCAGTAAATCTAGATAACGTCTGACTGTGTGTTTTGATATCCCGAGAGCATTTCCCAATTCGTTCATCGAAACTTCACTTCCTATCTGAAAAGCGATCAGTTTTAGCAAATCGTACAAAATGTCAGAATTTCTGATGCTCTCCATTTCAAGAATATCTTTCAGAAGATATGAATTTCGCAACTGCCTTAAATAAAGTATTTTATTCTGGTCATCTGTAGCCGTAAGACATTCAGGATAAAATCCAAAAATTAAATAATGTTCTAAATTTTGATAAATGTGCATCCCGCCAAACTGGTTATTTATTTCAATAAGTGAAATGGGAAAAAGGTGCCGTGTAATGTTTCTGCCGGTTAACGGCTCACCCACTTGCGATGATAATCTGAAAGATGATGACCCACTTGCGATAATAATGGATTGGGGCAGGTTATCAACCAGGATTTTCAACCCCCAGCCTATGTTTTTGATTCGTTGTGCTTCATCAATAAAAATAAAGTCGTAATTTCGAAAAGCAGAAAGTATCATCATTTTGTTTTCCGAGCTTAATATTCTCCGGAGTTCTATATCATCCCCCTCACCAGAAAAAATTTTGCCTTTGATGTTTTTCAACAATTTTTTAATAAGTGCTGTCTTTCCAACCCTTCTTGGACCGTAAATCAAATTAACCTTTCCCTTGCGAAACAATTTAGGTTCTGTTTCATAATATCTTGTTATCCACATAACTGAAAGAATTATCAAGCCAAAGATACAAAAATTAAGGAATAAAACATCCCTAATTAATAAAAATTAGGGAGGTTAAATGCCCTAATTATGTATTCAACACTTGCACCCGCTCGTTCGGATTTGTAATCCGAACGTTTCTATATCAAGCATTTGCGTTGCAGAAAGAATGAATATTCTGCCTGAGATTTGGAATTTTCAAACTGTTCCCTAGCGCAAGTCTTCCAGCCCGGGCCATGCGATGGCGAGACTTGTGCGATGCTAATAAACCAATTTGAAGATTGATCATTGGAATTTATTTGTTATTTGTCTGTTGGAATTTGAAATTTTTCAAAAGACTTTGAAAACCACCGGGTAAACCATCCACAAGCTGTTACTCTTAAAGCTTGTTAAAATCTAATTAAACGGGTCGTTTATCTCATTTTTCATTTCATTTATTTTGATACTTTTGCTCAATTTATAAAACCAGTCCAGATGTCTTTTGATAGTGAAAAGTTTGTGGGCGAGGGACTAACTTATGATGATGTCCTTCTTATGCCGGCTCATTCAACCGTTTTGCCCCGCGAAACCAACCTGACAACAAAATTCTCGCGGAATATTGAAATGAGGATCCCTGTCGTATCCGCTGCCATGGATACGGTTACCGAATCAAAAATGGCCATTGCCATGGCGCAGGAAGGCGGTATCGGGGTGATGCATAAAAACATGACCATCGAAAGACAGGCAAAAGAAGTGCGTAAGGTGAAACGTGCCGAAAACGGAATGATACTGGAACCCATTACCCTTTTTGAAGATGCCGTGGTTCAGGATGCACTGAACATCATGAAGGAATTTCAAATTGGCGGTATTCCGGTTGTGGATAGAAATGACAAACTTGTCGGTATTGTTACAAACCGCGACCTCCGTTTTGAACGCGACCTGGCAAAACCCATTGCACAGGCCATGACCAGGGAAAACCTGATCACGACCACCGAGTTTACAGACTTTGAAAAAGCGGCCGATATTCTGCAACGGCACCGCATTGAAAAATTGCCCGTTGTTGACGACCAGAACCGCCTTATCGGGTTGATCACTTATAAAGATATTATCAAAATAAAAGCCCATCCCACAAGCTGCAAAGATGAGCAGGGAAGGCTTCGGGTAGCTGCAGCGGTAGGCATTGCCGGCGACACATCCGACCGAGTGAGAGCCCTTGTTGATGTAGGAGTTGATGCTATCGTGATTGACACTGCCCATGGCCACTCACAAGGCGTGCTCGACATGGCTAAGCTGATCAAGAAAAATTTCCCTGATGTGGAACTGGTGATTGGTAATATTGCCACGGCGGAAGCTGCCAAAGACCTGATCGCTGCCGGTGCCGATGCCATCAAGGTGGGAATCGGCCCCGGTTCAATTTGTACCACGCGCGTTATTGCCGGTGTGGGCGTCCCGCAGCTTACTGCCATTTATGAAGTGGCCAAAGCAACCAGGGGAACAGGCATTCCGGTCATTGCTGACGGAGGTATCCGTTATACGGGCGACATCGTGAAAGCCATTGCCGCCGGCGCCGATTCCATTATGGCGGGCTCGCTGTTTGCCGGCGTGGACGAATCACCCGGAGATACCATCATCTACGAGGGAAGAAAATACAAAACTTACCGTGGAATGGGCTCTATTGAGGCCATGAAGGAAGGATCAAAAGACCGTTACTTCCAGGATACCGAAGATGATATCAGTAAGCTGGTACCCGAAGGCATTGTAGGCCGTGTTCCATACAAAGGTACCCTGGGTGAAGTGATCCTGCAAATGGTTGGCGGATTGCGTGCAGGAATGGGCTATACCGGCTCACACACGATCGCCGACCTTCAAAAAGCCAAGTTTATTAAAATATCGGCAGCCAGTGTGGCGGAAAGTCATCCGCACGACATCACCATTACACGTGAGGCACCCAATTACAGCAGAAAAAATTAAAGTTGAAATATAAATCATTAAAAATGAGTAATACCATGATGAATACTTCAAAACAATTCATAAAAACAGTACTGGTAATCTTTTCATTTGTTTTTGTTGTCAATAATTTATCTGCGCAAAGCAAGCTGGATAAAAAGACTTTACTCACCATCGGAGACGAGAAAATCACAGTGGGTGAATTCATGCGTGTTTACAATAAGAACAATACGCAGACCAACCTGGAGGAACCCAGTTCCATTGAAGATTACCTTGAATTGTATATAGATTTCAAATTGAAAGTAAAAGAAGCCGAAGACCTGAAAATGGATACGGCTGCTGCTTTCAAGAAAGAACTGGCCGGATATCGCAAACAACTGGCCAAGCCTTATTTTGTGGATGAAAAGGTCAACGAGGACCTGCTGAAAGAGGCTTACGAAAGAAAATTGCAGGATATTCGGGCGAGTCATATCCTCATCATGGTTGATAAAGATGCAACCCCTGAAGATACGCTGACTGCTTACAACAAGATCATGAAGATCAGGGATGAGATCATGAACGGAAAAGATTTCAACGAAGCAGCCGTTGAATATTCCGACGACCCGTCAGCCCGTGATGTGGAAGCCATTCCCGGCAAGCAGCGTGCCCGCAGGGGGAACAAAGGCGACCTGGGATATTTCACGGTTTTCAATATGGTTTATCCGTTCGAAACGGCAGCATACAACACGCCGGTTGGCCAGGTTTCGCAGCCGGTTCGCACACGCTACGGTTACCATTTGGTTTATGTGACTGACAAAAAGCCAGCTCTCGGCGTTGTTCAGGTGGCTCATATTTTTGTGGGTATGCCACCCAATGCAACTACTGAAGATTCGGCACAGCGCGCTGAAAAGATACAGAACATTTATCAAAAGATTCAGGAAGGTATGTCCTTCGAAGATGCCGTTGCCCGGTACTCCGAAGACAAAGGTTCGGCAAAGAACGGTGGTAAACTTACTCCTTTTTCATGCAACCGCGTGGTTCCCGAATTTGTCGAGGCAGTGCAGCAGCTTGATTCGGGTCAGATTTCAAAACCGGTTCAGACACCTTACGGTTGGCATATCATCAAGCTGATCAGCCGGAAAACACCGGGTACTTTTGAAGAAGAAGCTCCCATGTTGAAAGACAGGATATTGAAAGATTCACGATCGCACAAAAGTGAAGAGGCCGTGATCAACCGCATCAAAAAAGAGAATCGTTTCAAGGTGTATGAAAAAGCCAAACTGGCCTTGTTCGCTGCCATTGATACTTCGGTACTGCACAAAGAGTTTGTTGCTGACAACCTTGAAGGCTTTGTTAAACCGGTGATGAAAATAGGTGATAAGACTTATACCCAGACCGACCTGGCGGTTTACATCGAGCAAAACCAGAAAAAACAAACAAACATTGACAAAGATGTTTATCTGGAAAAACTGTTTCAGCAGTTTGTAAATGACAAATGCCTGGCCTATCAGGATGAACATCTTGAAGACGATTATCCGGAATTCAAAGCCCTTATGCAGGAATACCACGACGGAATACTCCTGTTTAACCTGATGGACCGGAAAGTCTGGACAAAAGCCGTTCAGGATACTGCCGGGCTGGAAGCATTCTTCGAAGCCAACAGGGACAAATACATGTGGGATAAACGTCTGGATGCCACCATTTACTATGTGAAAAACAAAGATGATGTTGACACGGTAAAAAAAATCATCTTATCGAACGACAACGATGGCGATATTGCCCGTATTTTTGAACAGGACAGCATTACTTCTGTAAGGATCGTTCCCGGTAAATTTGAAAAAGGCGACAATAAGATCATTGACAAAATAGAATGGAAAGAGGGTGATTTTCTTCAGGTTGATTCGGATGTGGACAACACGGTTATTTTTGTTAAAATAAGAAAGGTCCTGCCGCCTCAGCAAAAGGAACTGAACGAAGCCCGCGGACTGGCTACGGCTGATTATCAGGAATACCTTGAGAAAGAATGGATCAAGCAATTAAAGGCCAAATATCCCGTTGTTGTCAATAAAGAAGTGCTTCAGCAATTGTTGTCGGAACAACAGAAAAAATAACCCTTGAACAGATTTGTAAAACTCATATTTCTTGCTTTGGTGGTAGCCGGATGCAGGCCCGGTGTATCGGGTGACAAAGGTGTTGTTGTTGCCAGGGTTTACGATGATTATCTTTATGAATCCGATCTCCGGCGGATAGTACCCGAGAATATTTCCAAACTCGACAGCATTGCTTTTGTGAAAAACTATACAGACCAATGGATCAGAACCCGGCTGATGATCAGGCAGGCAGAAAAGAACCTGACAGACCGGCAGCTTAACTTTGACCGGCAACTGGAAGACTATAAGAACTCCCTGATCATTTATCAGTACGAGACTGAGCTGGTCAGGCAAAAACTGGATACTCTGGTTACGGAAGAAGAGATTGAAAAATATTACAATGAGCACCTTGCCGATTTTGAACTGAAAGAAAACATTGTGAAAGTCCAGTATGTGATACTTGACAAAACGGAGGATCTGGAGGATAAGTTCAAAGAACTATTTAGCCTTCCGGACAGTATATCAACTGATTCGCTGGAATTTTACAGTAAAATGTATTCCATACCTTATTTTCTGGATACGGCCACCTGGATCAGGTTTGACGACCTGCTTTCTATCATTCCTATCGAAACATATAACCAGGAACTTTTTCTGAAAGGGCACCGGTTCATTACCCTGTCGGATGACCATTTTGTTTATCTGCTTAAATTTGTCAACTTCAGAATAAAAAATGATATTTCGCCTCTCGATTTTAAACGAAATGATATACGTGATATCATCATCAACAAAAGAAAAGTGGAGTTGATAAAAAAATTGAGAACGGACATCTATAAAAAAGCAATCCTGAAAAAAGACATAGAAGTGTATTATTAATGAAAAAAACAAAAATAAATTTTCGGATGAAATATCGTTTGCTGGTGATATTAACCGGCTTGATATTCCTTCCCGGTCTGGCAACAGTTGCCCAGGATACTACCGCAAAAGATAACGGACAGGTTATTGACGAAGTGGTGGCCGTGGTGGGCAGAAATATTATCCTGAAATCGGACATTGAAAACCAATATCTGACTTACCGGATACAGATGAAGGGAGCTTTAAGCGGCTCGCCGGAGGAAATGCGTTGCCGCATTCTGGAAGACTTGCTCTACCAGAAGCTGATGGTCGTCCAGGCAGAATATGACAGCATTGAAGTAACACCCGACCAGGTGAACAATGAATTGGACCGCAGGATATCTACTTTTATCAACCAGTTCGGCTCGCAGGAGAAACTGGAGAAGTTTTACGGAAAAACCCTGAATGAGATTAAAAATGAGTTGAGTGATATCATTAAAGAACAGTTGCTGGCTCAGCAGGTACAAAACGGGATTGTCAGCTCCGTGACCATCACACCTTCGGAGATCAGGTCTTTTTTTAATTCGATACCCAAAGACAGTATCCCGCTGATCAAAACCCATTATACCATTGCAGAGATCGTTAAAAAACCGCCCATCAGCGTGGAAGAAAAGTTGCGGGTGAAAGAAAAGCTGCTTGAACTGAGAAAAAGAATACTGAAAGGGGAAAGTTTTGCTACGATGGCCATTCTGTACAGCGAAGACCCTGGCTCGGCCAAGCGGGGTGGAGAGTTGGGATTTTACGGAAGGGGCCAGTTGTATCCCGAATTTGAGGCGGTCGCTTTCAAACTGAAGGAGGGCGAAATATCCACTGTTGTCGAAACGGAAGCCGGGTATCATATTATCCAGTTGATCGAACGAAAAGGCGATTATGTGAATGTCCGCCACATACTGCTGGTTCCGAAAGTATCGCCTGCCGACCTGTTGAAAGCCCGTAATGAACTTGACAGTATAGCCGGTCTTATCCGTTCCGATTCCATGACTTTTGACGAAGCGGTAGAGAAGTTTTCTGACAGTGACGATCGCAACAACGGAGGGTTGTTGATCAATCCCTATACGGGAGGGACAACATGGGAACCCGAACAACTTGACCCCCAGGTTTCATTTACCATCGAAAAAATGAAAGTGGGTGAAATTTCCAATGCGGTACCCATGAAAACCGATGATCAGAAAGATGCTTACAGGTTATTGATGCTCAAGGAAAAAACAGAACCCCACCGGGCAAGTTTAAAAACAGATTATTCTTTTCTGGAAAAACTGGCTTTGCAAAAAAAGCAGGCTGAAGAAGTTGACAACTGGATCAACCGGAAAGTGAAAGAAATATACGTTAAGATCAAAGCGGAATATAAAAACTGTCCGTTCAGGCATGACTGGTTCCGGGGTCAGAAATAATTTATTTCGTTAAAATCAAAACAATGAATAAACCCATGAACTACAAAAATGATGTGGAAGCTGTAGATGCTTTTGTAGAAAAATATAAAGCCCTGAAAAAGGAAATCGCCAAGGTCATCGTAGGGCAGGACGAAATTGTCACCCAGACTCTGATATCCATTTTCAGCCAGGGCCACGTGCTGTTGGTTGGCGTTCCCGGCCTGGCAAAAACCCTTCTGGTCAACACCATTGGTCAGGCACTCGGGCTCACTTACAGCCGCATTCAGTTTACACCCGACCTGATGCCTTCAGATATCGTGGGAACCGAAATACTGGACCAGACACGGCAGTTCAAATTCATCAAAGGCCCTGTTTTTGCCAACATTATCCTGGCAGACGAGATAAACCGTACCCCCCCGAAAACACAATCTGCCCTGCTGGAAGCCATGCAGGAAAAAGCCATCACTGTTGCCGGGGAAACCTACAAGCTGGAAGCTCCTTTCTTTGTACTGGCCACACAAAACCCCATTGAACAGGAAGGAACTTATCCGCTTCCCGAAGCCCAGCTTGACAGGTTTATGCTCAATCTGATCCTGGATTACCCTTCTTTTGAGGAGGAGGTAAACATCGTAAAGCACACCACCAAAGGTGCGACGGCAGAAGTGGAAAAGGTGCTCAATACGGAAGAAATACTTTTTTTCCAGGAAATCCTGCGAAAAATTCCGGTTGCCGACAATGTGATTAACTATGCGGTGAACCTTGTTTCCAAAACCCGGCCTTACACTGAAAAGTCACACCCGTGGGCTGAAAAATACCTGAATTGGGGTGCCGGCCCCCGGGCATCGCAATACCTGATCATAGGTGCAAAAACCCATGCTGCCATCAACGGAAAATATTCTCCCGATATTGAAGACGTGCAAGCCATAGCTCTTCCCGTTATGAGACACCGTATTGTACGCAATTACAAAGCCGAAGCCGACCGCGTGGAAACGGATGATATCATTAACACTCTTTTAAAAGAAGAAGATTAATGTTGGAAACGGATAAATTGTTTAATTTTAGCCAACATTAATTCCTATGAATAACGATAACGAATTTGATGCGATCAGGCCTTATTACGAGGAAGAAATTCCCGCCGCATTCGGCAGGATAGTTTCACATCCTCAATTCCAGCTTTTGCTTAATTACCTGTTTCCTCCTGAAAAACACCAGGAGATGATCAATGCATTTAAAAATTTTTCAACTACTGCCGATTTTCAGCGTCAGGTCATGGGTCCCATTATCAGTTCCATTATCCAAAAAACCGCTACGTCGCTTACCTTCTCCGGCGTTGAAAACATTTCAAAAAACAAAGCGTATATATTTCTTGCCAATCACCGTGATATTCTGCTCGATTCGGCCATCCTGAATCTGATACTTGTGGAAAACGGATTCGACACCTGTGAGATCACCTGGGGTGATAATTTGATTGTTTCGCAGTTTGTGGAAGACATTGGCAAGTCAAACAAAATGATCACGGTTTTCAGAAACGGAAGCCCGAAAGAGATGCTCCAGAATTCGCAGTTGTTGTCAAGGTACATTCGCCGCTCGGTAACACAAAAAAATCAATCGGTCTGGATTGCCCAAAGAAAAGGACGCTCAAAAGACGGAACGGACACAACTGACATGAGCGTACTTAAAATGCTGATCCTTTCAAGGGAAAACAGCATCATTGAGTCGCTGAAAGACCTGAACATAACCCCCGTTACAATTTCTTATGAATGGGAACCCTGCGATTCGCTGAAAGTCAGGGAGCTGTACATCTCGCAAACACAGCAATACATTAAAGATGAAAATGAAGACCTCCAAAGTATTATCGGAGGTGTGATTTCTGAAAAAGGCCGCATACATCTGCATATCGGAAATCAGATTAATAAAGAACTGGGCGGGCTGAATACGGATATGAGGGTGAATCAGCTCATGCAACAGGTTGCATCGGTGATTGACCGCCATATCCATGCGGATTACAAGCTGTGGTCTTCCAATTACCTGGCTTACGATATGTTGACAGGAAGCTCACAATTTGCCAAAAAGTATGATGACAAAACACGCGAAACGCTGAACAACCGGCTTGAAAAGACCATTGAAATGATTGACGGCGACCGTCTGAAAATTAC
>CAZMOS010000064.1:0-19445 GCA_964567945.1 uncultured Lentimicrobiaceae bacterium | reverse complement strand
GAGGTTTCGTCGCATAATTAGTGGCTGCAATAATGTAACCGTCATGGGAAAGCGCAAGCATAGCTTTACTGTCGGCATATTGCGTTCCCGGGTTTAGGGTCCACTCTTCATTGCCAAGACTGTCGGTTTTGATGATCAGCGGATCACCTGAATTATCGTCACCAATTTTAAACTTAAATCCGCCAATGGCATAACCTCCATCTGTGGTTTGAATGACACTGTAGCCCGAAAAATATTCCTCACCTTCACCGTAAAACCTTTCCCATTGTTTGTTGCCCAGACTGTCGGTTTTAATCAGCCATATCCTGATTTCCTGACCATAAGCCATCCTTCCTCCTGTCATAATCAGACCATGATCGGAGGTTTTATTGATTTGAAACAATAAAAATGCAGTATCATAAGGCGCTGTTTTTTCACCGTAATATCTGGTCCATAGCGTATCGAAATCCTGATTGAAACAAACCAGCATTCCCTGGTCGTGAACCCAGTTGCCGGTATAAATCCGTTTATAACAGGAGGCAAAATATTTATAGCCTGAAAATCGTATCAACGAACCCGGTTCACCGATGAAATAATTAATAGAATCGTATCCGTACTCCTTAAACCATTGTACACTGCCGTTTTTTGCTATTTGTGTCACCGTAAGATGATATTGATACATGTATGCAGTGTCTTCGGTTATCCCCACAATCACATATCCGCTGTCGTTTTCAATGATATTGCGTGCCCTGTCGTAATTTTGGTGGTGGTCTATCCGCTCATTAAAATAATACTGCTCTTGACCATAGACAACAATGGTTGTAATGATTAATAGAAATATTTGAATGAACTTGCTCATTATTAAACAAAATTAGAACTTCATGAATTTTTCACTTTGCAAAGTTTTACTATCCGATATCATGTTGATAATGTATGTTCCCGGGTTCCAGTCACGCAAATCAATGTTATATACTCCCCTCTTGTAGGAAGTAATAAAGTTTAATACAGTTGTCCCCTGATGAGTAGTTACCTCAAAATAAGTATTATTTATCGTAAAGTCAAAGTTGTATTCGACACTTATGTACTCCCTTGCAGGGTTTGGATAAACTTTGAAGATTTTGATTTCATTTTCCTCTTTAAAGACATATTCCCATTCAACTTTCACTGTTTTATTAGTGCTGCCCGGGAAGATAATCCTTTCTTTGTACTCAATACCTTTTGCCGCATACAGTAAATTCCGGGCATAGGATTTCACTTTACCATTTGCATTATTAATAATGTTAGTTAAGACGACTAACTGACTGCTGTCAAGGTCGGTGTAACTCTTGTTGGCGCTTTGCTCTGTCAGCAACAGGTTAAAATAATCCTCAAAATAACCGTGTTCATCTTCCTGTTTCTGCGACAATTCAAAATCGGTTTCCACATCAGCCAGGGTATTGACAACATTCATGCTGTCGGCTAAGTATGTATAAACATTCAGCATTTGTTGTTTTCTTTCGATATATTTTCACCAACCTTTTTTCCACCCTCCTTCCGTTTCCTGTACGCCTTCCTTGTTTCCACCTTTTGCATTTCGCGTTCGATGACCAGGTCGGCGATTTCGGAGGCCTGCTTGTTAATGTTGCCTTGCCGGAGCGCCCGCTGGAATTTTTCTTCTTTCACATCGTGGCGGTAGATCAGGTTACACAGCTTTTGGAAATCATGCTCAAGCAAATCGGCAATGAAAACCTGCAGCCGCTTTTTCAGCTCCTCCCCGGACAGTGTTTCATATTCCGACGGTAACGGTTCATTGTTGGGATGTATGGGATGATCATCTGTCATAAAAAAGGGATTGGGATTTCAAAAATAAGGGTTTTTGGGAGAATGGAAGGGTGGATAAATGGATGGAGTGTTACGAGGTGCGTGGTGCAGGTTGTGGGGATGACAGGAAATGTGAAAAAAAATAATTCCCTTCTTTCGCCGGATTAATCTAACTTTGCCGGAAATGATTTAAAAATTTACCGAAATGAGAATCCTGATTATTTCATTGATAGCCGTCCTGTTACCGGTAAGCGGGCTGACGGCACAAACCATGAACACAAAGATCAAAGACCCGAAAAACCCGGAACAGGAAATCCTTATCGGGTATTGTAATCTGCCGGGATTGAAGAGCGGGGAATTCGGCAATTATTTTCAAAGCCAGTATGAAACCTATAAACCGTCGGATAAATACATTGAAAAGCTGAAAGAAAAGATCAATCTTGTTGACATCACGGTGGTTTTCGGATCCTGGTGTTCTGACAGTGAATTGCAGGTCGGGCGCTTTTTCAAGGTGCTTGACATGGCCGGTTACAAGAATAAAAACCTGAAGATCATCGCCGTTGACCGGGATAAAAATGCGTACACTACCAACATCAAATCACTAAAAATAGAAAGAGTGCCGACATTCATTGTCAGTCAGCACGGGAAAGAGCTGGGCCGCATTGTGGAATCGCCCAAAAAAAGCCTTGAAAACGACCTGATGAAGATTGTGAGCCGGGTAAAATAGAAAAAGGCCGCCATTTATCCCGGAATAGCTGTCAAGTCCGGATTCACCAGGAGGAGAAAAAATAATGATGGTTTGGGGTTACACAAAAATCCTTCATTCTTGCTTTCACTCCGATAAGATCGTAACTTTGTAAAACAATGGAAATCTTTAACAAAATCACCGATACAAAACGGTTTATCCGGGCATCGAAAGACAAGGGCCTGTCCGTCGGCTTCGTTCCCACAATGGGCGCTTTGCACAAGGGGCATTTGAGTCTGATGGAAAAAGCAAGGGCGGAAAACGATATCCTGGCGGTGAGTGTTTTTGTTAACCCGCTTCAATTCAACAATCCGGAGGATCTGGAAAAATACCCGAGGGATTTTGAGCGGGACCGGAAACTCCTTGAAGAAACCGGATGCGATATTTTGTTTTATCCGGAGGTGGAAGAGATGTATCCCGAACCCGTTTCCACAAAATACGATTTCGGCGATCTTGAAAAAGTGATGGAAGGCCCCATGCGACCCGGCCATTTTAACGGGGTGGCTGTTGTGGTCAAAAAATTATTCGAAATCATTGAACCCGACAGGGCTTATTTCGGAGAAAAGGATTTCCAGCAACTGGCCATCATTCAAAAACTGGTCAAAATGGAGAACCTGCCGGTTACGGTTGTCCCTTGTCCTATCGTCCGCGAAGGTGACGGGCTGGCTATGTCGTCGCGGAATGAACGGCTGACAGATGAAGAAAGGCAATTTTCTCCTTTTATCTATCAAACCCTGAAAGAAGCCGTTAAAAAATCTGCTTTTATGACCCCGGATGAGGTCAGGTTGTTTGTCAGGAACCGTTTTAAAGTTCTGCCGCAATTCAAACTGGAATATTTTGAACTGGCTGACGACAAGGAACTTCAGCCCGTATCCACATGGAATGAAGCGCCGGGGATCATTGGTTTTGTTGCCGCCTGGCTGGGAAATGTCAGATTAATAGACAATTTGAGATTTATTTAATAATTTTGCATCCCGAATTTATCAGTCATGACTGTTGAAGTTATCAAATCGAAAATACACAGGGCCACCATTACTGCGGCCGACCTGAACTATATCGGGAGCATCACTATTGATGAAGACCTGATGGATGCCGCCAACCTGATTGAAAATGAAAAGGTGGACATTTTCAATATCAACAACGGGGAGCGGTTAACCACTTATGTGATCAAAGGTGAACGCGGTTCAAAAACCATTGCACTGAACGGGGCGGCTGCACGCAAAGTTACCATTGGCGACCTGGTGATCATTGTTGCCTATGCTTCAATGGATTTTGAAGAAGCCAAAACCTTTAAGCCGGCCATCGTTTTCCCTGATGAAAATAACAGCATCCTTTAAAACATGCTGAAAAAGAGATTAACTCAAGTTGTTCAATACCTGTTTTTCCTGGGTATCGGGGTTTTGTTGCTCTGGCTCAGTGTCCGTCACATTGACTTAAGTCAGTTGTGGGAAGATATTCTTGAAGCCGATTATGGTTGGTTGTTCCTGTCGCTGGTTTTCGCGCTATTGTCACATATGGCAAGGGCATTACGGTGGAATCTGCTCATCAATTCATTGGGTTATAAAACCAGGTTCTGGTCCACATTCTTCTCCGTTATGATCGGTTATCTGGCCAACACGGCTGTTCCAAGGATGGGAGAAATTGTGCGTTGCGGGACGCTTTCAAAAAAAGAGAAAATCCCGTTTAACGCCCTTTTCGGCACAGTGATATCAGAACGTTTTTTCGATTTGATTATCCTGGCGCTGATCATTTTCTTCATTATGATCTTTCAGTTGAAACTTGTGGGCAGCTTTCTTCATAAAATATTCGATCCCATTGTTGCCTCACTGTTTTCAAATATGGTCAACCTCATCATTTTTGCTTTGGCCATCCTTGTTTTTTTCAGTGGATTGCTTTGGGGGATATGGTTATTGCGGCATAAAATAAAGGCCTTTCCGTTTTACGGAAATATCAGAAATTTCCTGAAAGGATTGTGGGACGGAATAAAAACCATCGCCAAACTCCGGCAAAAGGGATTATTTCTTGTTTATACTTTTGTGATCTGGCTGTTTTATGCGGTGATGACTTACCTGCCTTTTAAAATGCTGGCCGAAAGCAGTCATTTGACATTTGTTGATGGCGTTACGGTGATGGCCCTGGCCAGTCTCGGAATAGTAGCGCCTGTACCCGGAGGTATCGGGACTTATCATTATATTGTGAAGGTGATACTTACCGAAATTTATGGCGTGCAGGATGTGGCAGCCATGTCGTATGCTGCCATCGTTCATGCCGGACAAACCCTGTTCAATGTGATCGTGGGTGCGGCATCTTATTTTTTAATCGGAATTTTGGCACGAAAACAAAAACCTGTAAATTGATGAACAACCTTGAAATTATCGAAAAAAGAATATTCACAAGTGAAAATTTACTCCGGAAACTGGCTATCTGGCGGTTTCAGGATAAAAAGATTGTCTGGACAAACGGAGTTTTCGATCTGCTCCACCTGGGACATATTGACTATTTAAGCAAAGCCAAAGATCTTGGCAATATCCTGATCGTCGGCGTGAACAGCGATAACAGTGTCAGGCATATCAAAAAAGCTGGACGTCCCTTACAGGACGAAAAAGCCCGTTCAACCATTGTGGCGGCATTACATTTTGTGGATGCCGTGATCTTGTTTGATGAAGACACGCCTTATGAAATCATCAAAATAGTGCAGCCCGATGTGCTGGTGAAAGGCAGCGATTACAAGGCGGAAGAAATTGTGGGTTCCGATATCGTGCTGGCCAAAGGCGGAACGGTGGAGACAATTGACTTCCTTCCCGGCTATTCCACCACGGCCATCGAAGAAAAGATCAAAAAAGAATAAGGGGTGAAAAATAAAATTCTCCTGCATCCCTTTCCGATTTATTGTAATTTTGGCTGAAAGCAAACGATCAATGGCCAAAGCAAAAACCATCTTCTTTTGCAGAAACTGCGGTTACGAATCCGGCAAATGGCTGGGACGTTGTCCTGCTTGTGGCGAATGGAACACGTTCACGGAAGAGATTGTCAGTAAACCGGCAGGCAAACGAAAAGAATACGGTGGTGAAAAACACAAGAGCAAACCGGCGCCTGTGCATGAAATCAGCTCGGAAAAAGAAGAAAGGATTGACACTATATCCACCGAACTGAACAGGGTGCTGGGTGGCGGTCTGGTCCCCGGCTCGGTAGTCCTGATAGGCGGCGAACCGGGCATCGGAAAATCCACACTGCTGTTGCAGATGGCCCTGACCATGAAAGGTACGCGGATATTATATGTTTCAGGGGAAGAAAGCAACCGCCAGATCAAGATGCGTGCCGACCGGCTGGGGATTGAAAACCCCGAATGTTACATCCTGAATGAAACATTCACCGAGGAGATACTCAGGCACATCGGGGAACTTAAACCCGATATTGTGATCATTGATTCCATCCAGACACTTTATACCGACATGCTGGACTCTTCCGCCGGCAGCATCTCACAGATACGGGAAACGGCTGCCGAGCTTCAGCGCTTTGCCAAGACCACTAACATACCTGTCCTGCTCATCGGACACATCACCAAAGACGGAAGTCTGGCAGGCCCCAAACTACTGGAGCACATGGTGGATGTGGTCATCCAGTTTGAAGGCGACCGTCATTACGGGTTCCGCATCCTGCGCACGATCAAAAACCGCTTCGGGTCATCTTCAGAACTGGGAATATTTGAGATGCACTCGGGAGGATTAAGAGAAGTCTTAAACCCCAGCGAGATTCTGCTTTCACAACGGGACAGTATGGTCAGCGGGGTAGCCATTGCCGCCATGATCGAAGGTCAGCGTCCGATGCTGGTTGAAACACAGGCGCTGGTTAGCACGGCAGCTTACGGCACACCGCAACGCTCAGCCACGGGATTCGACCTGCGACGAATGAGCATGCTGCTGGCCGTGCTGGAAAAAAGAAGCGGTATCCGGCTCAGCAACAAGGATGTTTTTCTCAACATTGCCGGCGGCATCCGGGTAGATGACCCGGCCATTGACCTGGCGGTGGTGGCAGCCATCATCTCCTCGTCGGAAGATATGCCGGTGGAAAACAATGTTTGTTTTGCCGGTGAAGTAGGTCTCTCCGGAGAAATCAGGGCTATTTCAAGAATTGAAAGCCGCATTCTGGAAGCCGAAAAACTGGGCTTTGAAAAGATCATAGTCTCAAAATATAACCTGAAAGGGATAGATAAAAAAAAGGCGAACATCGAAATCGTTCCTGTTGGAAAAATAGGAGATGTGGCTGAAAAGATGGTATGATATTTTGATAAATTGTAATTTTTCAGTCTAGTAAATTACTTTTTTAAATTTGACCTATGAAACTAGGTCAGTTAACAGTTATTTTTCTGCTTTTGCTGTTTCCAGCTTTTTTAAACGGCCAGCAGAAAATCTGAAAACGATCAATCTCAATTTTTTAGCAGGTATGTTTTATTCTATAAGAATGAAATAAACATGCTCATTTCCTGTTTTTTACTGAACACAAGTTTATCAAGTAGCAATAATAAAGCGATTATCAATAAAATTCCCGCAAAAAAACCAGCCTGCGAGCCGCTGATAAAAGAAAACGAATTGCTTACAGTTTGAAAAGAAGAGGTAAAAATCCCGCTGAAAAAGGTTCCGGTTTCTGCAAAGTATTGAAAAAGAAGTTCCTTATCCGTGAAGTAAATGCTTCCTGCCGCAATAAACATTGATCCGGCAATAAGTAAAAAATAAGAAAGAGTAATCGGAAAATGCGCCTTGCTTTCTTCTCTTTCTGCCACTGCATTCATCACCTTTTCAGTAAAACCCTGCGGAGCTTCCGTCAGGAAACCTTCCTTCAGCAGGTCTTTTATGAGTTTGTCGTTGTTATCCATTTCTTTCATTTTTATTTTAACCGCAATGGTCGCTATGTTTCCGCAAAGAGCGCTATAATCTTAATAAATCACCGGCACGGTTTTACCCAGCCTTTCCATGATCGTTTTCAATTTTTTCCTGATCCTGAACAACCTGACTTTCACATTGGATATACTATATCCCGTTGTCCGGCTGATTTCTCTCAAAGGCTTATCTTCAAAATAGTACAGCATCAGGATCAATTTGTCTTCCGCCGTCAATTCCAAAAGGGCACGTTGCAACAGTTTCCGTCTGTTTTCTTCTGTTTCATTTGTTTCCATTTCTGTAACATAACTATCTGCCATCTCCAGTTCTTCATCATACGATCTGTAGTGAAATTTTTTCTTCCTGGTCTGCGAAACAGCCGTATTGTATGCTATCCTGTAAAGCCATGTTGAGAACCCGGCCTCTTTTCTGAATTTCTTCAGTGAAGTGTAAGCTTTCACAAACACATCCTGCGCCACCTCTTCCGCCACAGCCCGCTCCTTCACAATCCCTTTGACTAAAGTAAAAACCCGGTCTTTATATTTTTCTACCAACACGGAAAAAGCATCACGCTCACCGTCCAGCACGCGGGAAATGATAATTTCGTCGGCTTCTTTCATTCATTCTGTTTGACGCTGTGATCTTACCCCGGTTACAATCTTATTGGACAAAGATATTTACATTTGTGCCTTCAGAATAAAAACTCAATAAAATTATGAAGAAAACTTGGGTATTTTTTATTTTCCTGTTTTTGGTCAACACAGGCTTTGCACAGTATGACAAATATTTCAAAGACAAAGCCCTGCGCCTGGATTATTATCACACAGGCACCGACAGCACCGAAACGTATTCGTTCGACGAGCTGATCACGGAACCTTACTGGGCCGGTTCCAAAACTAACCTGATAGACACTTTTGAATACGGGAAGTATTTTTTTAAAGTTTATCTTGTAAAAAACGATTCGCTGATCTATTCCCACGGTTATTCCACGTTGTTCGGCGAATGGCAGACCACTGACGAGGCCAAAACAACCACACGGACTTTTTCGGAAAGTGTGATCTTCCCTTTTCCGAAAGAAAAAGTGCGGGTTGAATTTTACAGCCGGAGCCGGGATGGTGAATGGGTAAAAAAATTTGAATATATAGTCAGTCCTTTTGACAAGTATATCAAACGCGACAGGCGGCTGGTGTATCCTTCTTTTGATGTGTTGGTTTCGGGTCCTCCCGAAAACAAAGTGGATATTGTTTTGCTGCCCGAGGGATACACGGAAGAAGAAATGGGAAAATTCATTGAGGATTGCCGCAGGTTTGCCGAGGCAGTCTTTTCCTTTTCACCTTATGCCGAAAACAAGGACAAACTCAACATCAGGGGCATCCTGGCCCCGTCACAGGAAAAGGGCGCCGACAACCCGGGCACACAAACATGGAAAAGCACCCTGCTGAATGCTTCATATTATACTTTTGATACGGAACGTTACCTGATGACGCGGGACTACAAAAGTGTGTGTGATCTGGCGGCCAATGCGCCCTATGATCAGATTTACATCCTGGTGAACAGCAAAAAATACGGAGGAGGTTCCATTTATAATTTCTACAATGTCAGTGTGACCGGAAGCAGTTTTGCACCCAAGATCATGATCCATGAATTCGGTCACGGGTTTGCCGGGCTTGGAGATGAATATTACACATCGGAAACCGGCTACAATGATTTTTATAATCTGAAGGCAGAACCCTGGGAACCTAATCTGACCACACTTGTGGATTTTGACAGCAAATGGAAAGATATGATGAAAAAGAGCACCCCAATCCCAACACCGGACATCGAGAAATATTATCATACGGTGGGAGTGTTTGAAGGCGCCGGTTATGTGGCCAAAGGGGTTTACCGCCCCTATCACGACTGCCTGATGTACAGCTTTTCAGGAAAAGCATTCTGCCCGGTCTGTACACGCGCAATCCGGCGAATGATTGATTTTTACTCTGAATAATTGAATTCTGATGGCTTTCAATTGCCCGGTCCTTCAGGATCGGGTTTGAAATATTAAAATCTTATACATTTTTCAGAAAAAAACATAACATCCGGTAAAAAACATTAGTCTAATATTGCACCTTCAAAATTTACTACGATCAAATCAGAACGATATGAAAATAAAAAAGAACATTGCAGTCAGTGATTCGGGGTTCGTTTTTAACCCGACCACAGGTGAATCATTTTCTGTTAATCCCATTGGGATGAAGATCATCGAAATGTTGAAAAAAGAAATGCCGACACAGGAGATCAGCAATTATATTCTTGAAAATTATGAAACCGACGCCCCGACCATTGACAAAGACCTTTATGACTTTATTAGTATGCTGAAACAATACAGTTTAATTGGGGAAAATGAAAAAGCCTGAATACACGATCGGCGTAACAGCATTGAATGCCATTGATAATCCGGGGCCCGGCATTCCTGTTATCCGTGCACTAAGAGAAGCCAAATCCTTTGATGTACGTATTATCGGCTTGTCTTATGAATCGCTGGAACCGGGAATTTATATGCACGACCTTGTGGATAAAGTCTATCAGATTCCGTATCCTTCTGCAGGCACTGAGCTTTTGCTTGAACGGCTTGAGTATATTCAACAACAAGAGAAGATGGATGTGATCGTTCCTAATTTTGATGCGGAATTGTATTCCTTCATCAAGTTGGAGCCCAAACTGAAAAACCTGGGTATTCATACTTTTTTGCCCACAAATGAACAATTTGAAGAACGGTTAAAAGTAAATCTGCCGGAATTCGGTGAAAAACATGATATACCGGTACCAAAAAGCGAGGCGATCTTTGAGATCAAAAAAATACCGGAAATTGCCAAAGAATTCGAATGGCCTGTTCTTGTCAAAGGCAAGTATTATGATGCCAAAGTAGTTTACAACCTTGAACAGGCAACCATTGCATTCAATAACATTGCTTCCAAATGGGGTCTTCCCATAATCATCCAGGAATTCGTACACGGTACCGAATTCAATGTTACGGGACTTGGAGATGGCAAAGGCCACACCATAGCTACTGTGCCCATGCGTAAACAATATATAACCGACATCGGAAAAGCATGGGGTGGCATTGCCGTAAGCGATGACCGCCTGCTTCAACTTACCCGCGATTTTATCGCCAAAACAAACTGGAAGGGCGGTTTTGAGTTGGAACTGATGAAAAACAAGGATGATGAGTATGTTCTGCTGGAAATCAACCCCAGAATCCCGGCATGGATATATCTTGCAGTAGGTGTGGGACAAAATATCCCCGAAGCCCTTGTCAACCTGGCTTTGGGCAAAAAGGTAAAACCCTTTGAAAACTATTCCGTCGGGAAAATGTTTATCCGCTATTCCTGGGATATGATGGTGGATTTGAGTGAGTTCGAGAAGATATCTACAACCGGAGAATTGTGATGGAAGGAATTAAAAAGATGAACGAAGACGAACCCCGCCATGAATGGCGGGGAAACTGATAAAGAATTAAAATAATTATAATGAAACAAATCAATTACCCTGCCCTTTAGGGCGGGGGATAAACAATATCAAAAAGAAAAAAAGAAACATAAGAGTTATGGAAAAACAACGATACGAAAGACCGGTAATCAAAAAACTCGAAAGCAACATGCCCAATAAATTTGGGATGCGCACCGAGTACAGGCCAATGACACATATTGACAATGTGGGTGTAAAAGATTTGCTCAATGAACATGGTTCGCCTTTGTTCGTTATCTCGGAAAAATCCATTCGCAACAACATTCGCAATGCACGTAAAGCATTTGAAACACGATATCCGAAAGTGCAGTTTGCCTGGTCATACAAAACCAATTACCTGGATGCCGTATGCCGTACCTTTCACCAGGAAGGTTCATGGGCTGAAGTGGTTTCGGGATTTGAATATGACAAAGCCATACATAACGGCGTGGATGGAAGTAAAATCATTTTTAACGGGCCTGACAAAACGGAAAAAGACCTTGAAAAAGCCATTAATAACAGTTCACTGATCCATATTGATCATCTGGATGAGTTATATACCACCAGAAAACTGGCTGAAAGAATGGACAAAAAAGCACAGGTTGCCATCCGGGTGAACATGGACACAGGCATTTATCCCATGTGGGACCGCTTTGGGTTTAATTATGAAAACGGGCAGGCCTGGGATGCGCTGAATAAGATCATGCGTTCGGACGTAATGGAACTGATCGGATTGCACACACACATCGGTACATTCATGCTTTCGCCAAATGCTTACGCCGTTGCCGCGGGAAAAATGGCTGATCTGGCCATCGGTATCAGGGATAAATACGGACATGAAATACAATACATTGACATGGGCGGGGGATTTGCCTCCCAAAATAACCTGAAAGGGGCATACCTCCCCGGTACGGATATAAACCCAGGCATTGATGATTTTGCCGAAGCCATTACCAGCGCTTTGATAAACAGTAATTTCAAACCCGAGAAGCTGCCTCTGCTGATCCTTGAAACAGGCAGGGCGCTGATTGATGATGCCGCCTATTTACTGGGAACGGTTATTTCAAATAAAAGACTGTCCGATGGAAGACGCTCTACCATTCTGGATATCGGGGTAAATGTCCTTTTCACTTCATTCTGGTACGATCACAAAATAACGCCTGCCCAGCCATTTACACAGCATACTGAAGATACGGTCGTTTATGGCCCGCTCTGCATGAATATTGACGTAATACGCGAAAATATCAGTCTGCCCCTGCTTAACAAGGGAGATCACGTCGTCATCCAGAATGTGGGGGCTTACAATATGACACAGTGGATGCAGTTCATTACCCTGCGCCCGCGGATTGTCATGATTGACCTCGAAAACAAGGTACATGTGGTTCGTGACCGGGAAACCCTGGATCGCCTTCTCGAGTTCGAAAGAGTACCGGAACATCTGAAAAACTTTGAGCTTTAGTATTCTTTTCAAGAAAAGACAAACGAAGTTTTCGGCAGATGACCTTTTTCAACGATATAATCAAAGACAACCTGTCGGGTTCGGGGACAGTGCTGAATAATGTTCAGTTAAGACTGATAACCCTTGGAAACCGGAAAAAGGAATTTACAAAAGATCAACTGCTGGGATCACTGCGGGAACTTGAGGAACAATTTCCGCAGTTTGGTTTATTGCTGCATTTTACAAAAGAGTTTTCCGTATATTTTCAAAATAATGAAATTATTGCCGGAAAACAACTGGCAGAATTTGTTGAAACTTACATCAAAAAGTGGAAAGACAGCCGTGACAAAGCTTCATTGAATCTGATCAGGCATGTTGATCTTTCGGGGAAAAACATTCTCCTGCACAGCAACAGTTCTGCCATTCACAACCTTTTTGAACATTTGTCGGACAAAAAGATATTTCCGGTTGTTTGGCAAACCTATTCATCGCCTGCCGGTGAAGGAGTCATTCAGGCCAGGACGATTAGCGGTATGGGATTTGAAACCCACCTTATTCATGAAGATGCCCTTAGCAATTTTATGCCTGAACTTGACCTTGCCATCCTGGGAACGGACCTTGTGCTGGAAGACAAGTTTTTAAACAAAGCGGGATCCTATCCCATTGCGTTGCTTTTTAAAGATTTCAGGAAGCCGCTTTATTTACTGGCCGAAAAACGGAAAAAAGTCAGTACCACCGGATTATCACCCGAACAAATAGATAAATTTACCGTTGAAAAGGAAAAACCGACAGCGGAATTGACTCCTGAAAATACATCAGGTATCAAGGTACATAATCTGTATTTTGAGTTCACCCCGTTGTCACTGGTAAAATATATATTTTTGGATTAATGGAAATAAAGAAACTAAAATATCATTTGCACAACGCGTGGCATTGCATCATCAATAGCTACGGACAGGTCTTTTTTTCCAAAAGTCCGGTGTTTGCGATTATTTTGTTTATCGTAACTTTTTTCGATCTCTATGCGGGAATAGCCGGGTTGCTTGCCGTTATTTTATCAAATTCCGTCGCGTCGTTACTGGGATTAAGCCGGTTTAAGATCCGCGAGGGGGCTTATGGGTTCAACTCGTTGTTGGTGGGTCTGGGTGTCGGGATATATTACCAGCCGGGTGTGGAGTTTTACATTATTTTACTGCTGATATCGGTGATCACTTTGTTTTTTACCGTTACAATGGAAGGTGTTCTCGGAAAATATGGTCTGCCGTATTTAAGTATTCCTTTTTTAATTGGTATCTGGACGATCATCATTGCCACAAAAAGCTATTCGGCCCTGAACATCAGCGAACGTGGTGTTTACAACCTGAATGATATGTATGCCATCGGCGGCCTGACGATGGTAAAGTTATACGAGTGGTTCAACAACCTGGCTGTCCCCGAGTCTTTGCGTATTTATTTCAAATCGCTCAGCGCCATTCTTTTTCAATATCACATGTTTGCCGGTATTTTGATCGCCGTCGGGTTGATTTATTATTCACGGATCGCTTTTCTTTTATCGCTCATCGGTTTTTATACTGCTTATTATTTTTACCTTTTTATAGGAGCAAATCTCAACGAGCTGGCATACAGTTATATTGGGTTTAACTATATTCTCACTGCCATTGCCATCGGCGGATTTTTCATTGTGCCTTCCCGTCGTTCGGTACTTTGGGTTATTTTCCTGACACCTCTGATCGCCATTATTCTCAGCAGTACGGCTTATATTTTTTCATACTTCCAGCTTTCAGTATTCTCGCTGCCTTTCAATATCATTGTTATCATGTTCCTCTATGTTTTAAAATTCCGGGAAAAGGATTTGAGCAAACTGGCGCTGGTTACCATTCAGCAATTTTCTCCCGAGAAACATGTTTACAATTACAACAACTACATGGACCGTTTTGGAAATTTACCCTGGATCGCCATGAAGTTGCCTTTTTGGGGGGAATGGAAAATCACACAGGCTCACAGCGGGCAATTTACGCACAAAGACAACTGGAAACATGCCTGGGATTTTGAGATCGTGGATGACGAAGATAAAGTTTACGGAAATACGGGAAACAAACCTGAAGAGTATTATTGTTACAACAAACCGGTTATTGCCACAGCCGACGGGACGGTGGAAGCTGTAAAAAACGATGTGGAAGACAACCCCATCGGTGATGTGGACATGAAAAACAACTGGGGGAATTCCGTTGTGATCAAACATGCCGAAAAGCTGTACTCACAGGTCAGCCATTTAAAAAAAGACAGCATCAAGGTAGAAAAAGGACAAACAATAAAACAGGGGGAACTGATCGGTTATTGCGGGAATTCGGGCAGGTCGCCCGTGCCCCATGTTCATTTTCAGTTTCAGTCAACACCTGACATCGGTTCGAAAACCATCAGCTATCCTGTTTCTTCTTATATCGTCAGGGACAATGACAACTTTGAGTTTAAAATTTCCGGAATCCCGAAAAAAGATCAACTGGTTTCAAACCTTACAACCAATGAAATCATTAAAAAAGCATTCCATTTTGTTCCCGGAGAAAAAATACGTTTTGAAACGCAAATGGAAGGAGAAACGTTTTTGCATGAATGGCTGATAGAAGCCGATATTTATAACAACCTTTATTTTGTTTGTCAGAGCACCGGAGCTAAAGCATGGTTCAGGCAAAGCGGCGACGTGTTTTACTTTACGCAATACACAGGAAAGCCCAACACCCTGCTTTTCTTTTTCTATCTTTCATCTTTCAAGGTCGTCTCGGCTTTTTATAAAAACATGCAATTGAAAGACAATTATCCCTTAACGGTCTATCCGAACAAAATGTGGCTTTTTTTGCAGGATATCTGCATCCCTTTCTTCAGGTTCCTCAAAGCCGAGTTTACGTTAAACTACAAATCACTTGAAAAAGGAAAAGCAGAACGGATCGTGCTTGAATCATCCTCTGCTTTCGGGCGAAGAAAAAGAGTGAACGACACCTTCAGGTTTTTGATACGGCTTACGCCAAAAGGAATTGAAAAGCTGGAGATCAACCATTTGGGGAAAACACTAACAGCAAACAGAAAGTTTTAATATAATGCAAACGAAAATACTAAAAGAAATACCGGCAATAGGACTTCTGTTTATGCTGACAGGCATTATGATGGGACAACAAAAGGCGGATTTCAGACAAGTGGATTCGCTCACCTATCAATATTACCTGAACAGCAACTGGAAACCCATTTTGAAAACCGGGAAACAGGCTTTGAAAAATGATATTGACTATTACTATCTGAGAATGCGTATGGGAATTGCTGCCTTTGAAGAAGGAAAGCCTGCCATTGCAGCCAATCATTTTCAGAAAGCCTTGGTGTTTAATGAAAACGACCCGGTTGCCCAGGGATATTTATACGATTCCTATCTGGAAATGGGAAAAACAAACCGGGCATGGAAACTCAGCAAAAATTTCAGCCAGTCCCTGAAATCCTCATTGCTGACAAAAAAGAAAATTGTAGAATCCGTTGATGTGATGGGTGGATACGTTTTTTCAAACAATATTCAGAAAAACAATGACCTCTATCTCATGGGAAGCGACACCCTTTTCGGAAAGCAGAAAATGTTTGGCGATGAAGCTTATTTACACGCAGGATTAAAGTTTAACCTTTCCCATTCGGTCAGCTTATATGCTTCTTTCAATAACATTAACGTTCAGACTCAAAGTAATTTTCAGTACATAAACTATCATGAAGGGGTTACGACCGTTGACACCTCGTGGGGGTTTATCCGTTATCCCGATACTATTCCCGATACAAACCGGATGTCATTCAATGAACCGTTGACTCAAAAGGAGGCCTACCTGAATGTGCGTTTCCAGTTCAACAAAGGCTGGGCGTTGACGCTTTACTCTAACATTCTGTTTCTCAACGTAAACAAAACAAAAGCCTTTTATGAACCGGTAACGATAACCGATACGGCTTATTATGTGGAATCCACCGGTGAATATGAATTATTTGACTATCAAACCGATTCCTATACATTTAAGGAAATTGATTCTTCTTTTGTGAACTGGGTGGCCGGATTCAATCTGGAAAAGGACATCAACACGGTGCTTTTTTCACTGAATGCTTCTGTGTCACAGCTGAACAAAGGCACACAGTTTCAAGCCGGGCTTTCTGCACTTTATTACCCTTTTGGCAGCACGGCTTTTTACGGTTATTCCGGGATTTTATTCTTCAACAGTTCCTACCGGGAGGATAGAGGGAACGGTAATGGCAACGGTAATGGCAACGGGCAAAATAACCCGGGCAGAAACAATTCGGAAAGCCGTTTAATATTTTCACAGAAACTGGGTGCACGGCTTTTCAAATCGGGATGGCTCGAAGGTGACATTTATATCGGTAACCTGAACAATGTGAACATTGACAACGCATTTATCGTGTATAACCTGCCGGAAAAAATCAACATGAGTGCCGGGCTTAATTTTACGGTCATGGTCTCAAAACATCTGGAACTGGGAATTTATTACCGTTATATGGACAAATCGGGAAATTATTTCACTTTTGATCAGGAACATACAAGATATCAGAATTTTTCGTTTAACTATCAAACACAAAATTTAATCGGAGGAATAAAATGGAAATTTTAAAGAAAATATTATTCGTTGTTTTAATTATTACCGGAACAGCAGTTTATGCGCAGGATTTTGAAAAAACACAGGCTGCATTTCAGAAATCTTACGAGTTGGAATATGGCGGTGAATACGGCAAAGCCATCAATGTGCTAAAGGAAGTGTATAATGAAGATTCGTATGAGATCAATCTCAGACTGGGATGGTTAAATTACCTTTCCGGGCTGTTTACCGAATCAATGCCTTATTATCAAAAATGCATTCAACTCAAACCCATGTCCATTGAAGCGCGGCTGGGAATTGTTAATCCTGCGGCATCCATGGGAAACTGGACGCAGGTGGAAAAAGCTTACAATGAAATCCTTGAAATTGATCCGGAAAATTCAACGGTCAATTACCGGATGGGAGTGATCTATTATGGAAAGGAAGATTACAATACGGCTTTCAGATACCTTGAAAAAGTAGTGAATCATTTCCCTTTCGATTACGACAGCGTGATCATGTTGGCATGGACCAATTACAAGCTCGGTAAATTCCGTGAAGCCAAGGTACTTTTTCAAAAAGCACTGCTGATCAGGCCGGGCGACAAGTCTGCCGCCGAAGGATTGGGGCTGATCAAGTAGCGAGGGACGCTGTAACCTTTTGGGTCGAAGCAAGCCAGCGGGCGGAGACCCGAAAGGTTGAAAAATAAAAGAATTAGAATGATTGCATTAATTTGACGCTCGAAGAAGCGTAATCACAGTATCCGGATTACAAATCCGGATGAGCTAATATAATTACCATATTGGTAATTATTTGTATATTTGTTGCGCTATGAGAGTGTTCTCAAAAAAGATACTGGGTGTTTATCCGGTTTATCGGCACACATAAAGATTATGATAAAATTAATGCTGAAAAAATTTAAAGGTTATGGAAATCAAAGTGATAAAAACGGAAGAAGATTACAAAAATGCATTAAAACGATTTGAAGAAATATTTCAGGCCCCACCTGACTCAAAAGATGGTGATGAAGCGGAACTGTTGTCACTTTTGATCGAAAAATATGAGGATGAACATTATCCCATTGAAGCACCTGACCCGGTAGAAGCCATTAAGCTCAGAATGGAGCAAATGGGGATGACAAAGAAAGATCTGGCTGAAGTGATCGGCTATCGGAGCAGGGTTACGGAAATACTGAATCGCAAACGAAAACTGACATTAAAGATGATCAGGAATTTGCATGAAAAATTAAAGATCCCATACGAATCATTGATCAAAGAATATTGATTTCCTGCTTTTCCGGATTACAATTCCGGTCTCACAAATCTTCAATCACTATTCACAAATCACTACTCACCAACGACCGTAGGAAGTCCGTATGGATCACTAATCCTCCGCCCCGCAGATCACCTCCAGCATATCTTCGATATCACCTGGTGTGCTGCTGATCTTCATAAAAGTACCCATTGTCATTTCGGGCCAGTAAATGGCTATCCTGTATTTGCCATGCAGCATAGTGGCTTCCTTGCCCTGAAGAATGATCTCTTAAGGGAGGTTGGCAATGTGGCTTTCACCGATGACCGGCAGGGATGCAGGTTCTCCTTCTTCTTTACCCCACAGTCCCACGCCGAAAACAGCGATCTCTTTGCCGGGAAAAATCTGTTCAAAAACTTTGATCGTATTTTCTTTGCCGGCATCTTTCATACTGCCTTTGAACTCAGTGACTTTGAAATAAGGGGAAAGCTCTTCATCCTGCGCAAAAGCATCGTTGATAAAAAATAAAAAAATAATTCCGAAAATCCAGATTAACTTTTTCATATTGATTAATTTAAATGTTTAGATGTGTAAAAAAGTAAAAATTCTGTTAATTAAATAACAATAGTGTGTTAATTCAGAACATTTTTAAATTATGATGATTTGATTAAATTTGAGCCTGAAAATGAAATATTCCAGTCAATGCCTTTTATTGTCAATCTTAAATTTCAGGAAATGAAAAAGTTCTTATTCGTTATTTTGATCCTCTCAAATGCTGTTTTTGCCATTGGGAAAGAAATAGAAGCCCCCTCTAAAATCGTAAAAGCAACTGTTTTCCTCAATGGAGCGCAGGTTACCCGTGAAAGCAGTTTAACTTTGTCAGCAGGAAAAACAACTTTAAAGTTTAGCGGGCTGTCGCCTTACATTGACAAGAATAGTATAAAAGTCAGTGGTGCAGGGAGGTTTACCATTTTATCCGTAAACTACAGTATCAATTATTTGCAAAATACAACGCAAAGCGCCGAATTTTCAGAATTATCTAACAAGATTGAACAGCTCACCAAAGACACAGAGTATAAAAAAACCGAATTGTCCGTTTTGAAGGATAAAAAGGATTTTCTCGTCACAAACAAAAAGATCATCAGCAACGAGAAATCAATTTCACCCACAGATTTCAAGTTGTTCAAAGAGATTTATTACACTGATCTGGAATCGCTTGAAATTTCGATCCTGAAAAAACAAAGGGAGATCAATGAGTTAAATAA
>CAZMOS010000063.1:0-19858 GCA_964567945.1 uncultured Lentimicrobiaceae bacterium | reverse complement strand
AAGCGGAAGTTCCGGTAGAGGTGCTGTGCTTTTTACCTGAAGATTATACCTACTTCGGTTTTGACTGGTTTAACGTTACGGAAATCGTTGTCAGGGAATTTTGTTTCTTCGGTGACTTTTGCGTAAAGCATCCTGATGAATATGCCGGTTCCTATTATGAGAACCAATCCACAGGACTCCAGATTGATATGCCTGCAATCATTCAAATCCATGTTTACAAAAATGGTACTGAAGTACCACATTCACCTTTTACAAATGGTACGTCAGATGTCAATTGGGGTGTTGGCGCCCCTCTGTGTGTACAGTATCCTGATAACCTGGAAATTCAGAATGAGAATTTTACTTTTGAATTGGATATCCTGGTAAAATCGGGAGATGACTTTGTTTACAAACATTTCGCCACATTTACTTCAACAGATGACGGCCAACTCATGGATACCGATAGTAATCCTGTACCGGATACTGGTAATGACGGGATAGTTGATTTTGTCCTCGGGTCGTGTAATTTTACGGATACCGATGTCCAGTTTCCCCCCTATTTGAACCTGCCGGAAAGTTGTATGCTAATGATTGATTCAACATGGGGTCCGGGGCCGGTATCAGGCGATTATATGGACGCCATAATTTCAGGGATACCCGGTACGGGTTATGACCTGACCAATGGTACCTGGGGTTCCTATTGCTATGATCGGCTAACCGGCATCAATGTTAAGCCTCATGTTTACAATATGGATGTTTACAACTCCCTGTATTCCAGCCTGATGCCCTCATACGTTCAAAACGAAGAATGGGACAGGGTGAACTGGTTATTAAATCATCTGGATAACTATGACTGGAACTGGTCCGACTTACAGCAGGTATTCTGGAAGCTCCAGGATCCTTCATGGGCCGGTGCACCTTATGGCGGATGCCTGGCAATTACTTCAGTGGGTATAGCTATGTATAATGATGCAGTTGCAAATGGAGATGGATTCGTGCCGTTACCCGGTGGGTGGGCTGTCGTTTTGTTTATTGAGCAAGGCACACCTCCCGACCAGCAGGACCCATTGGTCCAAACAGTTTTTGTAAAAGTTGATCCCTAACCAAACTGATTTAAAACAAAGGGATATTTAAATACTTATTTGCGCGGTGGATGACCCGCAAACCTGTTTATTTCTTTTATAGTTACAGGATGAGCATTATTGTTATTTCTGTTATTTTAGGCGATCTGAATACTATGGAAACACTTATCCCTTTTACGAAATCAGGTTTCTAATGCTCCCTGAAACAATGGAGCAGGAGAGGGATGGTATTTTAATAAGAAATTATCAGGATCAGCAGGTCAATACACACGTTGAGGGAACTTCGAAAGAGGTTCCCTTTTCATGTTTTATTCTAACTCCTTTTTGCCCCCTCTTAAACACTGAGGGGGCGGGTAAGTGCACTTTAATTTTCTTTTATTATTTTCAGCAATATTTTTCGTGAATTTGATAATGGGATGATAAGTATATTCCGGAATCCCCTCATATTGTGATCATGGCACTGATAGGAAAATGATCGGAAAAACCGACTTTATATTTTTGGAAGCGGAATGTGTTCACGGTTTTATTTACGAAAATATAATCAATTCTTAAAAAAGGGAGTTCGCCGGCATAGGAGGTGCTTATTCCTTTCCCTTTTTCTTTAAAACTGTCTTTTAATTTTGAAATAACCTGATTGTAAACATAAGATGAAGGCGTGTCGTTAAAATCACCACACATAATCACCGTGTAACGGCAACTGTCAAGCTGACGGGTAAGATAATCTATTTGTTTTTCCCTGAGTAAAAAAGCATCGGTGAGCTTATCATAAATTTTGTGCAGATGGGGAGCGAAAGCCCCTTTCTCTTCCTGACCTGCACTTACCACAAATTCGATATCCGAAGGGAGAAGCTGAATGCTGGCAAGGTGGATGTTATATACCCTTACCGTATCGTTCCCGATCAGCAAATCGGCATATATGCCAAAAGTCCGGCTTCCTTTGAATTTAAGCTTCCCTTTATCAACAGCGCTGAACTTGGAGAAAATGACCAATCCTGATAATTGATTGTACTTCGGGCTGAAATAACTTTCATAATAGTATGTCCCCACATCCAGGGTGTCTTTCATGTTTTTCAGCGGTTCGTATCTTGTTTTGCCTTCGCTTCGGTATTCCTGTAAACACGTGATGTGCGGATTTTCATTTTTTAAGAAATAAAGAATTTTGTTTCGATTTGATTCACCTTCCTCTTTTCCTTCATTTAAGCCAAATGTCTGTACATTGTAGGTAAGCACTTTAAGTGTAGTGCCTTGATAAATACTGCTTTTAAAGAAATTAAAATGAAAATTATTCATCAGGTTATGATATCCTGCCAGGATGACAATGAGGGAAAACAGAGCAAGTTTGTAGCGAAAAATAAGCCAGAAAAGAACAAACCCCAGGTTGATAAAAAGAAGTATCGGGTAAACCAGTCCGAAAAGTGAAAGAAACGGTGCGGCGGAAGGCGCAATATACGCAGGCAAATAGGTGCCAATCAAAGCGATGGCTGCGATCAGGTTTAGCGACAAAAAAAGTATCCTGATCAAATGGGGTTTTTTTGGTTTTGACATACAGGCTCAAAAGTATTAAATCTTTCTTTTGTCTGTATTCAGGAAATGATTATTCTTTGTTGCTATTTTTAAAAAGCAGGTCTTTTTCAGCTTTTGTCAGGCTGTCGTAACCCGATTTGGAAATTTTATCCAGGATATGGTCAATTTCTTTCTGTGTGGCCACTTTTCTTTTCGAATATTCATCATCGTCCAAGGGTATTCCTGATTTCGGCCTTGTGGCATCCATCTTCTTCCATTTCCGTTTCTCAAAAGGGTTCGAAATGCTGATACTATCGAAAATTCTAAAGAGATCACTTCCTTTCCGGAGATAAAAGGCATAAACGAAGCCCAGGAAAGCACCCCCTAAATGGGCAATGTGACCGCCGGCATTGCCTTTGTTTATGCTCAACAGGTCAATAGCCACAAAGATCAGCGCCAGATATTTCATCTTCATCCTGCCCAGCAAAAACAGATGAATAGTATAATCGGGAACATAAGTGGCAATGGCAATAATGATGGCCAGAACGGAAGCGGATGCCCCCAAAGCAACCGATATGTTCTTGACGGATTGAAAGACAGGGAAAATATTGTAAGCTGCAACAAAAAATAAAGCTCCTGTCAGCCCCCCGATGATGTAAGTCCAAAGCAGTTTCTTCTCGCTGAGGTATTCCAGAAAAATGACTCCGCCAAAATAAAGCATGATCATATTAAACAACCAGTGTAAGAAACCCTCTTGCAGAAACATGTAGGTGAAAGCTGTCCAGGGTTTTGAGGCAAGACCCTGAAGACTGGCAGGCAGGGCAAGAAACTGACCGATAATGCTCAAAATCTCATTTTCCTGATTAGCGGTAAAAAGCCATGCAAACAAATTAACGATTTGCACCAGTAGCCAGACAATTGTGTTGATCAGGATAAGTCTTGACAATACCGTTTTACTGAAAAATATCTGTTTTAATATTTCTCCCGTATTACGACGAGGTTGTTTGTATCCGTACATTTTCTGTTTAAAGTCTAAAGTTTAAAGTCTAAAGTTTCCTGATCCTCAATATCCAGCATCAAGTATCCAGCATCAAGTATCCAGCATCCAGTCCATCCACCCTTCCCCTAAAAAAGCGTCCCTTTCTTTTTCCAGTAAAGGATAACAAAGAAGCCGAATACCATCCCTCCTAAATGGGCGAAGTGGGCCACATTATCTCCGGCCTGGTTTGATATTCCTGAGAACAATTCAATGGCGCCATAGATCATCACAAAATATTTTGCCTTGATGGGAATGGCAAAATAGACATATATCAAAGAATTGGGGAACATCATCCCGAATGCCAGCAGGATACCGAATATAGCGCCTGATGCACCAATGGTCGGTACATTTGTAATGATATTGTAAAATCCCATGGCCGGGTCAGAATAGTTTCTGCCCGTCATCAAAACCCCGTACCCTTCTTTGTAGATCAAATTGATCTGGTCAGGTGAAAGGTCAAGATGATGTGATTGCAGCCTGATATAAGCAACCAGGATTTGCGTCAATCCCGCCCCGATACCCGAAATAAGGTAAAAATTCAGAAACCTTTTGGGACCCCACACATTTTCAAGTACATTACCAAACATCCACAGGGCGAACATGTTGAAGAAGATATGCATGAAACCACCATGCATAAACATATAGGTCACAAGCTGCCATACCCCGAACTGTTTGGAAGCCGGGTAAAACAACCCCAGGCTTTTCGTCAGGTCTATCCCCATACGGCTGAAAGCAAGGGTTGCCAGAAAAAATAACGTATTTATTATCAGAAGATTTTTTACTACCGGTGGTAGCATGTTAAATCCTCCGGGCCTGAATTGTTGCATTATTTTTGAGTTTTGACCCCCTTTGTCCATCAGTTGACAAACATCTCCTCTCGTTTAAAACGAGAGAGAAGGTCGTTGCGTTATATTATTAATAATTTACTCATAATCAAAACCCCTCTCTCCGTCAACCGACAGACATCTCCCCCGCGGGAAGAGAAGGTCACTGTGTTAGTATTAGTTTATTCGTATTCTTTTGTCTTCTGTCTTTTGTCTTTTGTCTTTTGTCTTTTGTCTTTTGTCTTTGTTGTCAATAAATATACCGTGACAGATCAGACTGTCAGATTTTCATTAATTTTTCAATGTCGGGCATAGCAATGATGGCCACGATCCTTGAACCGTCGGGGGCAACTTCGGGAACCTTGCAGGCAAACAATCGGTTGAATATGTCCGCCATTTCCAATTCCGAAAACTTTTTGCCCGGCTTTATCGCTGCATTGACTGCCATTGAACGGGCTAAAATAACGTTTTCGTCATAATCGAGGTTTTTAGCGTATTGCTTGTGGTTTTCCACGATCTTTTCCAGCACGGCTTCCACGTCCGTTTCCAGCAGGTCGGCAGGGATGCCATTGACAACAAATCCGTTTTTACCAAGCGTTTCAATGACAAATCCCAGCTTTTCCATGTCGCCTTTCAAAGAACGGATGATCTCGGCATCGCCTGGTGAAAAATGAAGATTATGCGGAAATAGTTGTTGCTGCGAAGGTTTTTCTTTCCCCGTAAGCTGTTCAAGGAACTGCTCGTAAAGAATCCGGCTATGCGCTTTCTGTATGTCAATGATCATCAGTCCCGAACGAACGCCTGTCAGGATATATTTTGAGTGGAGAAGAAAAAAGCGTCCTTTCATTTCTTCAGGAACCGAAAGTTCCTCTCCGGGATGGAAGGTGGTTCTCTTTTCTTCTCGGCCCGGAGTGGTACCGGTAAAAACTTTTTGCCAGTCCTGGGTAGAGGGCCACGGAGATGAACCCGTATGTCCTCGTGTGGGTGTTTTTGTTTTAAAAGGGTTGTATTCCGGGTCAATGGTAATTTGGGGCGGACTGACCTCTCCTTTTGGTCTTTCCGATAAGGCAGCCTCTATTACAGGTTCTATGGTAAAGTCAATAGTGGGGGTAAGGTTGTTTTTCCCGATGGATTGCTTGACGGCTGCGTGCATCACAGCGTAAACATACCGCGTATCCTTGAAATTGACTTCGGTCTTGGTAGGGTGGATGTTGATGTCAATTTCGTGAGGATCAATGTTGATATTGAGAAAATAGGAAGGGTATGCATCGGATGGGATGAGTTCGGTAAAGGCATTGGCAATGGCATGATGCAGGTAGGCGTGTTTTATAAATCTTCCGTTGACAAAAAGATATTGTTCTCCCCTTGTCTTTTTGGCATATTCCGGTTTTCCGATGAATCCATGAATGGTCAGCATGTCGGTTTTTTGCTCAACAGGTAACAAACGCTGGTCATACGCTTTCCCGAATAAACCGATGATACGTGATTTAAAGCTTCCCGAAATGAGTTTAAATACGAGCTTTCCATTATGTACCAGGCTGAAAGCAGTATCGGGATGAATAACAGATATGCGGATGAATTCTTCAGTGATGTGTCTTGTTTCAGCCGTGTGCGATTTTAAAAAATTCCGCCTTGCCGGTACGTTGAAGAAAAGGTTCTTCACCAGGATATTTGTTCCGGCAGGACACTGGCATGATTCCTGGCTTACAAGTGTTGAGCCTTCAATTTTCAGGCTGGTGCCCAGTTCATCTTCATGGGGCCGGGTTTTTATTTCTACCTGGGCGATGGCTGCAATGGAGGCCAGCGCTTCACCCCTGAAGCCCATGGTGCGAATGGCAAAAAGATCATCGGCCTTACTGATTTTGGAGGTGGCATGACGTTCAAACGACATGCGGGCATCAATGGCTGACATCCCTGCCCCGTTGTCAATGACCTGAATGAGGGTTTTCCCGGCATCTTTGATGATCAGGTCAATACGGGTTGCACCGGCATCAATTGAGTTTTCAAGCAATTCCTTTACGGCTGATGCCGGCCGCTGGATCACTTCGCCTGCAGCTATCTGGTTGGCAACCGAATCGGGAAGAAGTTTAATAATATTTGACATGTAAATCTTTGTTACTCAACTGGACTAAAAATGTTTGCAATTGAAATCAGACCTTTCCAAATATGAAGTGCCAAATAACGAAAAAACAAATTACAAACAATGACCAATGATCAATTTTAAATGGCCAAACCAAGGGGTATTTTGCATTGTAGTTATTTATCATCTGTATGATTGATATCCGGGATTTTTCCAACTATTTATTTGTAACTCCGAACAGCATCAGAAGTTTTTCAACAAAATCGGTGAAAAAGATGACATAAATGCTGCCGAAAATCAAAAAGGCGTAAAAAGTATAATAGATCACTCTGGCTACGAGATTTTTTCCTGAACCCCCGTCATACTTTTTCCAGGTTTTGTCCATCCTCAGGCGGAGGCTTTCCTTATGCGATAATTCGGATCGCAGTCCCAACTCTGCCTTTCTGCGTTCAAGGCGTTCTTTTTCAGGGTCATAATACCGCGGGGTATAGCTGAACCGTTTGGGTTTGGGAGTTCTGAACAAATAAAAACGCATACCAATCTAATTTAATGCAAAAGTACCGCATTTTATGGGATATTTGTAAATAAGGCAGTCATTTTTATATCAGGTTTTCTTTTTTGAAAAACCGGTTTCAGTAACATAAGGATAAAGTTGGGCATAGTTCATGATCTGTGTTGCGCTGACCCTGCGGTTGATATGCTCACGCCTGAGATCCGATGGTTTGGAAATGCCTGAAGCGGCCAGCATTTCAGCAAAACTGTGCAATGTTTCGTGATGGTAATTGAAAATGCGAACCGACTTGTCTTCAATATTTAATCCCTTCATAAGGTGTTTATCCTGTGTTGCCACGCCAACAGGACAGGTATTTTGGTTGCATTGGAGAGCCTGAATGCATCCTATAGCCATCATCATGGCACGGGCGCTGTTGCATAAGTCGGCACCCAGGGCCAGGACACGGGCAAGGTGAAATCCGCTCAACACTTTGCCCGAAGCAATCAGTTTTATGTTTTTTTTCAGGTTGAACCGCGCTAACATATCATAGGCAAATGCAAGTCCTTCGCGAAGGGGCATTCCCAGCGAATTACTGAATTCCACCGGGGCAGCGCCGGTACCGCCTTCACCTCCGTCAATGGTGATAAAATCGGGAGTTATGCCGGTTTTTACCATGGCCTGACAGATTTCTTCGAATTCATTTTTTTTACCGATACAAAGTTTAAAACCTGTGGGCTTACCACCGGAGAGTCCCCTTAAGTTCTTTACAAACTGCATCATCTCGACCGGAGTGGAAAACGCTGAATGTGCTGGAGGTGAATGAACGTCAGTATGCGGTTCAACACCTCTGATTGCTGCTATTTCGGCAGTATTCTTCGCTGCGGGCAGGATGCCCCCGTGGCCGGGTTTTGCGCCCTGTGAAATTTTTATTTCAATCATCTTCACATTGGATAAGGTTGCTTTTTCACGGAACAAGGCTGAATCAAAATTCCCGTTTTCATCACGGCAGCCAAAATATCCTGTTCCGATTTGCCAAATAATGTCGCCTCCGTATTTCAAATGAAACTCACTCAAGCCGCCTTCACCGGTATTTTGGGCAAAGTTTCCCATTTTGGCACCTTTGTTCATGGCCATTACTGCATTTTTGCTCAATGCGCCGTAGCTCATGGCTGATATATTAAGCAAACTGGCATGATAGGGTTGTGTACAATCCGGGCCACCGATCTTTACCCGGGGAAAACCGCTGCTGGTATCAGGTTTTTTGGCATAAATGGAATGATCCATCCATTCGTATCCCACCTTGTACACATCCATCTGTGTACCGAAAGGGGAGGTGTCGTTTACCTTTTTTGCCCGCTGGTAGATCAGTGACCTGAAAATCCTGTTGATGGGACGGCCTTCGGTATCGGTTTCCACAAAATATTGCATGATCTCGGGACGAAAAGACTCGAGAAGATATCTGACGTGGCCAATGACCGGAAAATTCCTGAGAATGGTTTGCTTTTTTTGTAAAATATCGGCATAGCCGAGAATGATCAACGGCCCGAAAAAAACCAGACTCCACAAAAAGGAAACCCGGTAAACAGAAGCTGCGGCAACAACCGCAACAATAATTATTGAGCTGGTAATAAAAATATTTCTTGCTTTCATAAGTGTATTTTATTGATGATTATTTTGTTTTTCCAGGTCAATCACATGAACGACCCTTTCGTTTTTTGGTATCTCATCGTTAATGATCGCGATAAAAGCTTTGGTGATCTCTTTAAAAACTTCATCGGTCGGATGCAACTCATCGTACCAGTAGGCGCCCTGTTTTTTGTGATCCCTTTTTTCCAGGAAGCCGGTAAAGCCACGTGAATCAACATGATAGATATTGGGGTATTCTTTTCCGAGTTCAATCAGCATCTCATTAAAATCAAACATCAGTGCCTTAATGATGTCTTCCTGAGTGGCCTGATCGTGAATACCCCTGATCTCAAGTGGCTCTTTTAACCATTTTCCGTTGTTTTCGAACATTCTGATACCGAATTTTCTGGAATCACTGGGTATGGCATAATCATAACCCTGGGTAATTATTTTAAGGCTGTCAAAATGCAACAGGTTTATTTTTCTTAAAGTTTCAAACAGGATTTTATATTCCAGTTTTAATGATACCAGCCAAATATAATATTGTTTATCAATGAATCGGCGTCCATTAACAATATGTCTGACCAACCCGGTATCAACACGATTCTTAAACCGGTACATCGAATCAATATAAACCCGGTAACCGGGAGGGCAAAAATCAGCTTTACACATGGCTACCGGAATATTATTTTGCCGCAGGATGACATAGTCGCGGTAATTATCCAGGAAAGGGTCATTTTCCGGTAATGGTGATTGCGCAATAAAGTTCATCAACCTGTGATTTTGTAACATGTCGTTGCCCCCTCCGCTGATGATAAAAATATCGGGCTTAAGGATGGCATACTCTTTACGGTATTCCCCGCTTTCAATCATGTTCGACACCCAGTCGCCACCATAGGCTAAACTGTAAACAGCCAGGTTTTCTTCGGTCATCAGGTAGTCGGTAATGTCATACAAAAACATCGGATATTCGAACCAGGAATCACCTTCAACCAGGACTACTTTATTTTCAGGATGTTTGTTGTGATCGCGGAAACCGTTGTCAATTTTCCTGTTAAATCTTCTCAACCGCTGATCACTGGAATTTTTATTCAAAGTCCCCATTAAACCCTCCGAAGCGTTGGATTCGTTTTCAATGGTAGTATTCGAACCGTTGTAAATTGAATAAGTGATATTTTGCAACTTGCTCATGTCAATCTGATGCAGGTTGTCGCACAACAGTCTCCAGTTTGTATCGTTTTTATTAAAAAAACTTTGGGGGTTGATCCAGAGCGAATCCAGCAAATGATTGACAAGGTTAGCTCTGAAACGGGAAGAATCGTTTTGACCATAGAAAAAAATGACGGACAGAAAGAATAAAAAGGCTAACAAATGTTTCACAACCTGTTGATATTACTACTTTAAAAATACAATTCATTAGTCGTATTACATGGTTATATTATTACAGCAACAGGAAATAACATTACTTTTGCCGGATAAACAATATTTAAGGGCTGAATAGATGGTCAATCCGATAGATAAACTGATTGTTGTGGGCGACCGGGTATTGATCAAACCCAAAACGGATGCAGGAAAAACCAGGAGTGGTCTTTTGTTGCCGCCCGGTTATAAGGAAAAAGAAGAGATACAAAGCGGGTATGTGGTAAAAACAGGCCCCGGTTATCCTATTCCCCTTCCGTCGGAAGGAATTGACGAACCCTGGAAGAAAAAGGAAGAAACCATCAATTATATTCCTTTACAGGCCAAAGTAGGTGACCTGGCCATCTTTCTGAAAAAGGGAGCGGTCGAGATACAATTTCACAATGAAAAATATTTTATCGTTCCCCAACATTCCATCCTTTTGCTTGAACGTGATGACCTTTCGCTTGAATAAAAATATCCCGGCTAAATATTTTTTTGAAGCTTTGCTTTTGATACTCCTGGTTTCGGGAGTGGCAGGATGCAGTCAAAAGCACCAACAAAAGGATATAGAAAAACTTTTTGCTGACAATAAAGAAAACATCAAATCGGAAGTCCGGTTTGCCAAAGGGTTTGATATTTACAGGTTAAATGGGATTACCAAAATAGTTGTTTACAGTTCAATAAACAAAAGCGAAGGATTACACACATTTTATATTGTTGATAAAAAAAACGCCCGGAATCATACCCGTTCCGGAAATATCTTTTCAAGCACTCCGGAAAAAGCAGCCGTTTTTTCGGCGACACAACTGGCAGCATTTGAAAAGCTGGGATTGCAGGAAAAGGTGGTTGGTGTTTCCGAGGCTGCTTACATCAAAAACCCGTATTTCAGAAAGCGGATTGATGATGGGAAAGTTGTTGAACTGGCTGGTAGCGGTAATTTCTTTACCGAAAGGACCATGACAGTACATCCCCCGGTCATATTTTACACAACCTATTCAGTCAATGATATGCATGCCATGGAAATAACGGGAATCCCCCTGGTACCTTTTAACGATTATATGGAAACCAGCCCTTTGGGCAGGGCCGAATGGATAAAATTTACGGCTGCTTTTTTCAACAAAGCGGAAACGGCTGACAGTATTTTCAATGCCATCGTAAATCAATATGAAGATTACAAGCGATTGGCCGATAGCGTAAAAGACCATCCGACGGTATTTACCGATAAATATTTCAACGGGCAATGGTATGTTGCAGGCGGTAGAAGTTATACGGCAGCCTTTTTTGCCGATGCCGGTGCCGATTATATCTGGAAAGAGGATACACACACGGCCAGTTTCCCCCTGGAATATGAAGTGGTTTACCAGAAGGCCCATGATGCGGATTTCTGGCGGATTATCCTCTCGTATGGCGAGCAGCCTTCATACAAAGCGCTGGCAGACGAAAATGAACTTTACAGGCATTTTAAAGCATTTAAAGAACATCGTATCATTTATTGTGTTCCTGAAAAATCGTTTTATTTTGAAAACAGCCCGCTGGAACCGCAAATTGTTTTGGCCGATCTGATCAAAATTTTTCACCCTGCTTTGTTGCCCCACCATCAACCGAAGTATTTTCTGTTGATGAAATAAATCCAAAGTAAAAGCAACCTTCGGGCATCACTTCCCAATACTTTAATTTTCCACAACCCTGCCATTCCATTGTTCCATTCAAAAACCTTATATTTACCTGCTCATGAAACCGAAGGTAAATACGGCATTCTGGTATCTGGTATTCAGTGCCTTACTTATCATTTTATTTTTGGCCAACCTGTGGTACGGTTCGGTTTTGATTCCCTGGCAAAAGGTTTTGAATGTATTATTCGGGAACGGCGGATACGAAGGAGTAGCCAATGTAATCATCCTGGAATACCGTCTTCCCCAGGCCGTCACTTCGCTGGCAACAGGAATTGCCCTCGGTGTTGCGGGTTTGCTGCTACAAACACTTTTCAGAAATCCCCTGGCAGGCCCTTCTGTTTTGGGGATCAGCTCGGGGGCAAGCCTGGGAGTGGCGATGGTTATCCTGCTGGGAGGAGGACTGGGTTTTGATATCCTGGCTTCGGGGAATCCGTTCAGTGAGATCGGGCTGGTGGCAGCCGCTCTTCTGGGCGCACTGGTTGTGTTGATGATCATTTTATTCGTCTCGAACCGCGTCGGAAATGTAGTTGTTGTCCTGATCATCGGCATCATGATCGGATATGCGGTATCTGCTGTTGTGGGTGTTTTACAGTTTTTCAGCCGGGCTGAAGAGTTGCATGCCTATGTACTTTGGGGACTGGGCAGCTTTTCAAAAACAAATATGCAGCAATCGGTTTTTCTTTTGACGACTTCCTTATTGGGAATAATTTTCACTTTGTTTTTAATTAAAGACATGAACGGCCTGTTGCTGGGTGAACATTATGCGCAAAATATAGGAGTAAATGTCAGGAGTATAAAGACGTTTATGATACTGGTTTCGGGGTTGCTGATCGCCGTCTCAACGGCGTTTACCGGGCCGATCGCATTTGTCGGGCTGGCAGTCCCGCATCTTGCCAAAGGGTTTTTCAGGACATCCAATCACCGTATCCTGATACCGGCAGTCATTCTGATGGGAGGGGGATTGACATTGTTTTGCAACCTGGTGGCCAAGCTGCCGGGATATGATACATCGTTGCCCATCAATGCGGTAACTTCTGTGATAGGAGCGCCGGTTGTCATCTGGGTAATTATCAAAAGGGGAAGGATGAAAATGGCATGAAAATATTTTGCTGAAGTTTGTACGGAAAATTGAAATTGTGATCGGGAAAGTTGAAATAAGAAATTTAAATACCGGGTTTCGCCTTAAGCATGGTAAACAGCGGGTCCTCCACCGGGAATTGCACCTGGAGATGAAAAGGGGAGAGGTTGTCTGTATCCTCGGCCCCAACGGAGCGGGAAAATCAACCTTATTAAGGACATTGCTCGGTTTCGAAAAAGCACTGCATGGCGAAATTTTCTACATGGGCAAACCGCTTAACAAATTATCTGTTAAAGAGTTGTCGCGCATTGTTTCGGTTGTGTTGACGGAAAAAATTGACGACTTCTACCTGACAGCCTTCGAGATCACTTTAACCGGACGATACCCGTATGGTTCATTGACGGGAAAACCATCAGAAGAAGATATTGTGATGGTGAACAATGCTTTTCAAAAAGTGGGAATCCGGCATCTGTCGGGAAAAGTTTTTTATAAACTCAGCGACGGGGAACAGCAGAAGGTGATGATCGCAAGGGCGATTGTGCAGGATACGCCTTTTATTTTTCTGGATGAACCCGTAGCTTACGTGGATGCTCCCGGCAAGATCGCCATCATGCATCTTTTGGTGGATTTAGCTAAAGAAATGAATAAAGGTGTATTAATGGCAACCCATGACCTTGAAAGCGCCCTGAATTATGCTGACAGCCTGTGGCTTCTGGGCAACAACGGAAAATGGAAAACGGGAAAACCCACTCGATTAGTAGAGGGTGGGTTCATTAACGAATATTTTGATCAGGAGGAAGTAACATTCAATAAAAAAACGCATCTATTTGAATGGAGGGGAGGAGGGATTTGTGATAGAAAATAAACGAACAACCGAACAATAAACCAAATTCCATTTCCAGGAAAAAATTAGTTTTACCCCTAAATAAAATCAAAGATGAGATATTTATATTTTTCAGTTTTAGCAATCATTTTAATGTCAATAGCCATGACATCTTGCAACCAAAAAGAAAAAGCGGACTTGTTGATTTACAATGCAAAAGTTTACACGGTGAATAAAAATTTTGACATCGTGTCAGCCATTGCAATCAAAGACGGCAAGATTATAGCCGCAGGAAGTGACAAGGATTTGAAAGAAAGATTTTCAGCAAAGAAAAACATGGATGCGGGCGGAAAAGCAGTTTATCCCGGGTTTAACGACGGACACAGCCACTTTTTGAGTTATGGCCTCAATAAAGTCAGCAGTGCGGACCTGGTCGGAACAAAATCCTGGGATGAAGTGGTGGAACATGTTGTTGAACACCATAAAGTGAATCCTTCAGGTTGGGTTCTTGGCAGGGGATGGGACCAGAATGACTGGGAGGTAAAAAAATTCCCGGACAATGAAAAACTCAATAAATTTTTTCCGGATACTCCGGTCGTTTTACGGAGAATTGACGGCCATGCATTGATTGCCAACGCCGAAGCCATGAAACGGGCGGGCATCAATTATAAGTCCATGGTTCCCGGAGGAGATATCTTGCTGAATGAAAAACATCAGCCCACCGGTGTTTTTATTGACAATGCCATGTCGCTGATCGAACGGGTTATCCCGGCACATACACCTGATCAGAAAATCGCAGCCCTGAAAGTAGCACAGAATGATTGTTTTGCTGTTGGATTAACCACTGTTACGGATGCCGGGCTTGATAAACAGGATATTCTGCTGATGGATTCATTGCAAAAAGCCGGTATCCTGAAAATGAGAATTTATGCCATGATGAATCCCAACGGTGAGAATTACGATTACTTCCTGCCCAATGGACCGCTGCATACCGGACGGTTAACGGTTTCTTCCATTAAACTTTACGCCGACGGGGCGCTGGGTTCGCGGGGGGCTTTGCTGCTGAAACCATACTCGGATAAACCGGGGCATTATGGCCTGCAATTGCATTTGCTGTCTTATTACGATTTTGTTTGCAAAAAAGCATTTGATGCCGGATTTCAGGTGTGTACACATGCCATTGGCGATTCGGGAAACCGCATCATGCTGAAATCTTATGCAAAATACCTGCAAGGTCCCAACAACCGGCGCTGGAGAATTGAACATGCACAGGTTATTGATCCTTCAGACTTTCATTATTTTAAAGATCATAACATTATTCCTTCGGTTCAGGCCACACATTGCACAAGCGACATGTACTGGGCTGAAGACCGCCTGGGAAAAGAACGGATCAAAACAGCTTATGCCTACAAAAAATTGCTGGAACAAAACGGATGGCTGATCAACGGAACCGATTTCCCTGTTGAGGACATCAGTCCGTTAAAAACTTTTTATGCTGCCGTTGCCCGAAAAGATTTGAAAGGGTGGCCCGAAGGCGGTTTTCAAATGGAAAATGCCCTGACACGGGAAGAGGCCCTGCGATCCATCACTATCTGGCCGGCAAAAGGCAGCTTTGATGAAAACAGGAAAGGAAGCATAGAAGTTGGTAAAGTAGCGGACCTCGTTATTCTTGAAAAAGACATCATGCAGATACCTGAAAACGAGATTCCCAAAACAAAAGTTTTTGCTACCATTCTGAATGGAGAGGAAGTTTACAGGGAATAATCCGTACCGGCGGTTTCAACCGCCGGAAAACAACGTTGTTCCGGCTGTCGGCGGCTGAAGCCGCCGGTACGTGGTTAAAACCCGTCCAGTTGCATTGTAACTGTAGGTACAAGTAACAACCAACCCAAAAGGATCAGAACAAGCATAAACGGAGCGATCCATTTTACCCATTTGTCGTAAGGTATCCGGGCCATTCCCAGCACCCCGATCAGGACGCCCGATGTGGGTGTGATCATATTCGTAAATCCATCCCCGAACTGGAATGCCATAACCGTAGCCTGCCTCGAAAGATTAACCAGGTCGGAAAATGGCGCCATAACCGGCATGGTAAGTGCAGCTTTCGCCGAACCGGAAGGAATAATGATGTTGATGATGTTCTGTATGACATACATCACGCTCACCGTTCCGAACTTTCCCATCCCCGACATGGAAGAGGAAACCTTGTATAAGATAGTGTCAATGATTTTGCCATCCTGCAAAACGGCCAGGATACCACCGGCCAGTCCCACCACCAGGGCAGCCGAGAGAATGTCACGCGACCCCGCCATAAATTGTTTTGTGATCTCGTTGCCACTGTAGTTCATGGCAATGCCCGAAAAAATACCCAGCGCAAAAAACAAGCTGGCGATCTCCATGATGTACCATGAGTAACCCATTACCCCGACAATAAGAAAAACAATGGTGAACATCAGCAGCGTAAGTATATAAAAATGGACAGACTTGCGGAGTGTGAATATTCCGAACAGGATGAAAAGCCCGGTGGCCACTGGTACCATGGGTAATATTTCCGATGTGTTGCCGATCTTCATCTCGGTCATTGGGAATTTTACGGCGAAAATGACCAACGCAGCAGCAAGGAAAACAAATGATATCCAGGCAATTTTCGGAGTATGAAAAGTAAACGACTCAATGTCAACCGTTCCTTTTTTCCGCCAGTATTCATCGGTTTCATAAACCGGTGATTTTTCGGGATGTTTTTTGATTCTCCGGGCATACCACAACACCCAGCTTATCCCGATAAAATTGATCACAAACCAGGAAAACAGCCGGTAACCAAATCCTGAAAACAGCGGCAGGTCGGCAATACCCTGGGCAATGCCGATGGTGAAAGGATTCAGTACTGCCCCGGCAAAACCCAGCCCGGCAGCAACAAACACCATGCTTACACCCACAATGGAATCATAACCCATGGAAATAGCCAACGGTACAAGAATGACAATGAAAGCGATGGTTTCTTCACTCATCCCGAAAACCGCCCCGAAAATGCTGAAAACCACCATTACCATTACAATGATGATGTTGTTCACACCGATCTTTTTCAACACCCTGTTTGTTTCCAGCCGTTCGGCAAACCGGAGAAAAGACAAAATGCCGATGTCAATGGCTTTACTGCTGTTCACGATCCAGAAGGCCCCGCCGATCATGATGATGAAAGCAATAATGCCGGCCTGCATTTTAAATCCTTTGAAGAAAGCGGAAAAAATCTGCCAGGTCTGAACTTCATGATCAACATAATGGAATGAATCTTTGTCAATGACCGTTCGTTCCACACCATTGACCATTTTTACCAGCCGAGCATATTCGCCGCCGGGAATAAACCAGGTCATGATGGCCGCCAGGACAATGATGCTGAAAACAATGACGTAAGTATGAGGTATTTTTTTTAGCATGGGCTTTTGGAAATTAAAAAGCCAAATATAAAGAATCATTCGTGAAATTCGATGATAATAAACAGTCATCGAATTACTCGAAATTCGAAACTTTAGTAAATGGAATTTATCTGACAAACAATTCCTGACGCGATTCAATATTTTTCCATCTTTGTATAAATAAAGGATAGTCATATCCTGTTTAAAAAAAATGGAGAATTTTCCTTAATTTTATCCATCACTAAATCCACAGCTATGCGTACCATTCATTTAATGTTTTTCTGCCTTTTTTGCAGTATCCTTATCCCGGGCCAGGCCCAGGAACCGGCCTCCAGGAAAGACCTCATTAAGAAAGCCGCCACCGATATCATCAGCCGTGTGCCTTACTGCGCCCTCATTACGCTGGACAGCACGGGCCACCCGCAGGCAAGGACGATGGACCCTTTTGCCCCGGATGATAATTTTGTAATCTGGTTTGGCACCAACCCGAAAAGGCTGGAAGTTGTCAGTTACAAAGATGGCCTGACAGGAGATACGATCACATGGAGGGCGCCTAATATCGAAATTGTTGTGGACGAAAAATGAATTTTTTTCCGGCAAAAGATAATTTTCATTATCTCCCTATTATTTTGTCCGGTAAGCAACTAAAAACCACGAAAATGAAAACCATACAATTTCTTGCATTGTGCATACTGTTTTGTACGCTTCAAGTCCATTCTCAAGGCATCCTTCAACCCGAATGGACTTTGTTACGATCCAGCAACATGCCAAACGGTAATGCGGAAGCATGGGCCATTAACAGTGACTCTTCCGGAAATCTGATTTGGGGAGTCAATGAGGATATGCCGGGTTTTTTTGAGTATATGGATGCCCTGATATTGAAGCTGGACACTGATAAAAATATACTTTGGACTGACACGGCCATTACCGGTCAATATGCACAGCAATCGTTCAACCTGAAAATAACGGATAGTCTTGTTTATGCCGGGGGCCGGTCTTGCAGTTCGCTTGGTACTGACAATTGTGATGCTTTGTTTTTCACAACAACAATCAATGGCATCACAGGCTGGAATACGGTATGGGATGGCGGATTCGGGTATGAAGAAATTGACGGTATCGCCCTTGAGCCTGATGGCATCTATACTACAGGCTGGTCTGCCGGTGATGGATACGGATTAGAGGTCTTACTCATGAAACTGGATTATTCGGGAAATATCATCTGGCAAAATACCTGGGGAAGCCCTGGTTTGAGAGATGACCACCAGGATGGCCATATTGTTGTGGATGATTCGGCAATTTATATTTCCGGACTGTATAGCGGATCGCCTGTACTGGGATGGGATGGAAGGGCATTGCTGGCAAAGTTCAGTAAAATTAACGGTAGTCTGATTGACAGTACAACCTATGGTAGAAACGACTACTGGATAAATGCCGAAAACGCACTGAGCATGGCCACCGACGGCACTTACCTTTATGTTACGGGTTACACTACACCTTCCCCTGGAAACTGGGATCTGTTTGCAGCCAAATTCGATAAAAACCTGAACCAACTCTGGTATACTACCTGGGGTGGAGCTGAAGCAGAATCGGCAAGGGCGATAACTACATCATCAGATGGTTCGGTTTATATTGGTGGTGTAACCAAAAGCTTCGGATCAGGTGAAGAAGATGTTGTGTTGTTAAAATACAAATCCGATGGTGAACTGCAATGGGTTAAAACCTGGGGTGCCGAAAAAGATGATCACACGCTGGACATCCATATCAACGATTCCTATTTGTTTCTAACAGGTAAGACAAATTCATTTCACCCAAACCAAAAATGGGATGCCATCCTCCTCAAAATACTTATTGATTCAGCAAGCACGATTTATAATCAGCCGTTAAAAAATGTTGGCAGTTTACGACTGTACCCTAACCCTGCCGGCCAACACACAACTTTGACTTATTTCTTGAAAAAGAATGAAAACATATCCATTTCATTGGTTGATATTTTTGGGCAAACATTGGAAGAGATTGTCATTAATGAAGCCCGGAAAAGAGGCAAACACACTCAAATCATTAGCCTGCCAGTCGAATACCCTCCAGGCATTTACACTATTGTATTGTCAACATCAACTACAAGAATGCAAGCGAAGCTTATTAAGCGTTAGCCCGCATGATAGAAAACTTCTTCCGTTTACATACCAAATCAATTTCCGGCTTAAAATATGCTTTCCAGTGAAGTTAAAAAACTGTTAAACACAGATTTTTATCCCTGAAACCGGTTTTTATTTCTGATATTCGTCGCCTCGTATCCGACGTTTTCGGGTAATAACTAAAAAATACTAACATGTCGAAGCACATAACTGAAAGGAAAATTCTATGAACCGGGTTGCTACAGTCGTTGCCCCCACATCTTAAGAAAAATATCTCTTCCATTTAATTTCTCCGAAGTACAGGACTTTGAAGAAACCCGGTATCGGGAAATTAAATTCATTGTGCCTTCCGGCAATAATTTCTATTGACAAATTAACTCATTGAACTAAGAATATGAAAACGGGGAAGCTGAAAACCGACCAGAGTAAGCAATAAATATAAATACAATAAAAATGAAGAAAACAATTGTTGCACGACACAAAGTAGGGAACATTGATACCTGGCTAAAAGGACATCATGACAGGGTATCATTATTTGCTCCTGCTGTAACCGGATTTAAAACTTTTCAGGATTCGGATGACCCAAACTCGGTAGTCCTGGTTATGGAAGTTACGGACTTGAAAAAGCTTGAGGCAATTATCAACGACCCAAAGAATCAGGGCATAAAAGACAAACATACCGTATTGGAACCGATCACAATATCCTCGC
>CAZMOS010000062.1:0-19971 GCA_964567945.1 uncultured Lentimicrobiaceae bacterium | reverse complement strand
GTATCATAATGGGCACCTTGAACACTCCTCCGGCAATTCCCAGTAACCCTGCCACGTATCCGATGAGGAACATAACCGGAATGATCTGAAGGATATTGATACTGAACTCATTGCCGCCGAACTTGCGTTTCCAGTAAAAATGGCCGGTTTTAAGCAGAGCGCTCCTTTTACCTTTATTTTGAGACCTGAACATAAAATAAGCCGCAATTATCAAAGCCAATCCGAAAGCTACCTTTAAATACATTTCATTGAAATGAACCGATGTCAATCCGCCTGTAAATGCGCCCAGTCCGGTAAACAGTTCCATGACCAGTGCCAGATGCCAGTCCACCAGTTTCGCTTTTCTGAACCTTGTAAAGGCAGAAAACCCGGTAACGGTGATCAGAAAAAGACTTAGCGTCGCAGCCTCATGAAAACCATATCCGAAAAACAAAAGCAATGGGACATAAAGAACACCACCCCCCAATCCAACCATACTTAAGATGATGCTAAAAACGAAAAATACAATGATCTCGTAAATCATTTTAACAATTTAGGATAAAACCGATAACTGTCTTTCCGGTGAAGTACTCTTTTGTCTCGTTTAAATTTAATCTTTCCTCTTCCTTATTTTCATCCATCAGTCTGGCCAATCCGTAATCTTCTAAAACCTCCTTTATCTGTTCACAGGTTTTAATGGGGACCTGAACAGAAACTTTATTGTGATGTTCGTCATAAATATTTTCTTTCTTTATTACATCCATGTTTACAAAATTAAGAAAATTTTCTTGTGATTACATAACCACAAACCACGCAAAACCATAAGGTTTGAACAGCATCTCCTGTTTATTGTCATCCATCAGGAAACCCTCGTTGTGCAATACGATCAGATGGTTGTCAGGGAACGGATGTTTATAGACCTGATTTGTTGAGGAAAGGTTGTTCACTACCAGCACTTTTTCGCCGGGCATTTCACGGACATAAGCCAGGATCGCATTCTGAGATGGCAGGAAAAGGGTCTCTCCCCTGCCAAACACTTTCATCGCCTGACGGACAGCCAGCATGTTTTTAATAGTAGTAAATACGACCGAATGAAAACTTTCCTTGTCTTTCAGCTCGTTTTTCAGGGTTTCCCAGTCAATCCGGCCCCTGACAAGAAAACGGGTGTCATCTTTCCCGGTCAGTTTGATCTGTTCTTTGTAATATTTTTCATCATTCAATTTGCCTAACTCATCGCCATAATAAATCACCGGTGTTCCTGTCAGCGTCAGCATGAGCGAATAGGCCAGGACAATTTTTTTCGGGTCTCTTTGCATCAGTTCCGACAGCCGGGCCGAGATGCCCTCACCTACCCTGAAATCCCACTCGGGCTTATGGCAGTAATGCTCATGGATAAATTTACGATCTTCTTCTGTAACATACACCAGCTCCAGACTTAACTCATCGTGCACTCTCAAAAAGGTAAACCACTGGGTATTATCAGGTATTTGCGGTGTCACTTCAGGGCTTAAAGTATGGACAACCGGCTCACGGTTTTCGGCAGCTATGGCCTTGAACATCATTGGCATTAACGGGAAATGATAAGCAGCATGGCATTCGTCGCCGTCGCCCAAGTATTTGACCACTTTTTTGGGTTTCTGGCAAGCCTCGGCCAGCAACAGAGTACCGGGTTTCACATAATCCAGCAGCGCCCTGAAAAACTTAACGATGATATGTGTTTTGGGAAGATTCTCACAGTCCGTCCCTTCTTCTTTCCACAAATAGGGAATGGCATCCGCACGGAAACCGTCCACTCCCATCTGCTGCCAGTAGAGCAGGTTTCGGGACATAGCCAGGAGTACTTCGGGGTTTTTGTAGTTCCAGTCGGGCTGAAAACTGAAAAAGCGGTGAAAATAATACCATCCGTCGTCGTTGGGTTCCCAGTTGCTGTCTTCAATGCCTTTGAAAAGCAGACGGGCCTCGCCATAAAGCGAGGTGTCCTTGCTCCAGATAAAATAATTACGGTAAGGATTATCTTCCAACTTGCGGGCTTCCCGGAACCACGGATGCTCATCGGAGCAATGGTTGATGGCAATGTCAAAGATCACTTTGATGCCCCGGTTATGTGCCTCGTGAAGGAAATTCCCGAATATTTGTTCCTGTTGTCCTTTGGCAAAACCTTCATCCAGGCCAAGCAGACCGGCACGGATGCGGTCGTAATTGCGGATATCAAACCCGGCATCCCGCATGGGCGAATCCAGGATAGGTAATAGCCACAGACAACTCACGCCCAGGTCCTGCAGGTAGTCCAGTTTATCAATTAGTCCATTAAAATCCTTGTTAAACAAATCCACATAAAGCGAATAGACAACAGCATCTTTATACCAGTCATCATAAGCACCATTGTTTTTGTTATCCGGTAGAAATTTCAAGCCCGATAAAAATTCATCAAGCCGGGAAGTACTCATACCAGGATAAAGTATTTTCCAATATTTGTGAAGCAATTCTATAGGATTTGTCATTTTATTTTTAAATTTCAGAAAGAGGGCAAAGATAAGGAATTCAAACATCGTCCTTTGTGAAAGAGTTTCGGTATTCATCATCAGCTTTTTTCTTATACACCTGTTCAACAGAGAGCCTCGTTTCAAACGATTGCAAGAGTTTCCGCCCGTAGTTCATATCGTTATAATTATTTATTGTCATGTTATTCATCAAATTATCATCATTACAGGGCAGTTTTTATGTTACTTTTGGAAACTTCAAATGCTTTCATTAAACAAAACGGCAAAATGAGAATCAAAAATTTATCATTTCTATTTTTCTTTTTTGTTTTCGGGATAACCTCTTCGGCACAGGTCCGGGTTGACCCGCCATCATGGTGGGCCGGAATGAAAAACCCGCAACTGCAACTGATGGTTTACGGCAAAGACATATCTTCAACCACACCAGTCATTCAGTATGATGGCGTTACACTCCATGATGTAGTGCATGTTGAAAGTCCCGATTACCTTTTCCTGAATCTCATCCTGGATAAAAATGTCCGGCCGGGCAGTTTCAAAATAATATTTAAAAAAGGCAAAAAAGGCAGGACCGAATATGAATTTGTTCTGCACGGGCGGGATACGGATCCCGCTTTACACAAAGGTTTTGATAATTCCGATGTAATATACCTCCTGATGCCCGACCGGTTTGCCAATGGCGACACGACCAACGACAATATGGACGGGATGCTGGAAAAAGCCAACCGTTCCGTACCCCTCGGACGCCACGGTGGCGACATCAAAGGCATCGCCGACCATCTGGATTATCTCAAAAACCTTGGCATCACTACCATCTGGATCAATCCGTTACTGGAAAACAACATGCCGAAGCAATCTTATCACGGCTATGCCATCACCGATTATTATAATGTTGATCCACGCTTTGGAACCAACGAAGATTACAAAAACCTGATGAAAGCTGCCCACCAGAAAGGGTTGAAGATCATTATGGATATGGTGGAAAACCATTGCGGCACAGGCTATTTCTGGAATGATAACCTGCCCACACACGACTGGTACAATCAATGGCCTGTGTTTACCCGTTCTAACTATCGCGGAGGTGTGCAGAGCGATCCGTACGCATCGGAATACGACTATGATAAAATGGTCAAAGGATGGTTTGACGTAACCATGGCCGATCTGAACCAGCACAATAAACTGCTGGCCAGGTACCTTATTCAAAACACCATCTGGTGGATCGAGTATGCGGGCCTGGACGGCATCAGGCAGGATACTTATCCTTATTCATACAAAGATTTTATGGCTGAATGGATGAAAGCCATCCTGAAAGAATATCCCCATTTCAACGTGGTCGGCGAAGTTTGGCTCAACTATCCTTCGCAGGTGGCTTACTGGCTGGATAACACGACCAACCGTGACGGTTACCGGTCATACCTGACCAATGTGTTCGATTTCCCGTTGATGTACGCTATGAGCCGCGCATTCAATGAACAGGACGGGTGGTCCAGCGGCACGCTGACTTTATACGAAACCCTTTCACGGGATTTCCTTTACAGCAAACCAATGAATATCGTGGTTTTTGCTGACAACCATGACGGAGACCGGTATTTCAGCAAAGTGCAGAAAGACATCAGGAAATTCAAAATGGGGATGGTTTTCCTGATGACTGTCAGGGGTATCCCGCAAATTTATTACGGCACCGAAATCCTGATGACCGGGCAGGAACATGTCAGCCACGGCGAACTGCGAAAGGACTTTCCCGGCGGGTGGCCGGGCGACCAGAATAACGCTTTCACGGAAGAAGGCCGCACTCCCCTCCAACGGGAGATCTTTAATTTTATGCGGCATTTGCTGAACTGGCGCAAAAACAATGAGGTGGTACAGTCCGGTGAATTCACCCAGTACCTGCCTGAAAATGATGTGTATGTTTATTTTCGGCACAACGAAAAAGGGGCAGTGATGGTGATGCTGAACAATGCCGAAGAAGACCGCGAAGTGGACCTCTCACGTTTTAAAGAAAACCTGAAAGGATACACCAAAGGGCGCAGCGTGCTGACCCGGAAACTATTTGAAAACCTGGATACGATTATTGTCCCGGCCAAATCACCGGTGATTGTGGAGTTGATGAAATAAAGCAGACACGGGAAAAATATATCCGGAAGCTGTACGAAGGAGGAAAAAACGACGGAGAGAAGATTAAACAAAAAGAATTTGGGGTATTCCCCATACCTCATTTGGAAAAAGGGGTGGAGAATCCCCCTAACCCACTTTGGGAAAGGGGGAATGTAACGTGAAAAAACAGATACAATAATGTTATACAAGAATTTATTATTATTAGCCATCATCCTCACGGCCAGTCACCTTCCTGCCCAGGTGGCCTGGCTTGAGCCACCCAATCCACCGGTGGACGATACGGTTACGCTTTTTTATAATACCAATAAAGGCAACAAAGCGCTGGCAGGATGGAAAGGTACGGTGTATCTGCATACGGGCGTCATCACCAAAAAAAGCATTGACGGCGGCGACTGGAAACATGTGGTCGGCAACTGGGGAGAAGACGACAAAAGGGTCAGGATGAAATCAATGGGAAACGGGATTTACAGTTTCACTTTTGTTCCCAAAGATTTCTACGGTTTGCGGGATGATGAAACCGCTCAGCAACTGGCGTTTGTTTTCAGGAACGAAGATGGTTCCAAGGTCGGGAAAACCAAAGACAACGAAGATATTTATGTGCCTGTAAACGGTTATGTGCCGGTTGTTAAAAAAGCCCCGGAATATCTTTTCAAAACCCGGAAATACCTCACGCACAATGAAAACAACCGGATGCTGAAAGTGCTGACCGATCACGGGCTTGTGGAAATTATCCCTTACACGCCAACCATCATTGAAGTAAAAAACTTTGAAAGAAACCAACCTATCCCGGATTCATCCAGCGCCGTCATCCTGCAGCCGGTGATCGTCAAAACCCGGCTGACAGAAACCAATGGCTGGCTGAAACTTTCCACCGACAGCCTGGAAGTCCTTTTGCACAAAGATCCGTTTTTCATTGCTTTCCACTATCACGGGGATACGATCCTGAAAGAAAAAAACGGTTATTTCCGTCGTACGGACAACGACGGCCTTCAGTTTGAGATCGGCAAAAACGAAAAATTGTACGGCCTTGGGGAACGCGCCATTGACTTTAGTCTGAATGGCTACCGTTACAATCTCTATAACCGTCCGAAATACGGCTACGGCCTGCCTGCAAAAAACCTGAATTATTCTGTTCCTTTACTGGTTTCCTCAAAAAGATACCTGCTTTATTTCGACAATCCGGAAAAAGGATATACTGACATTGGTGAAGCAAATCCGGATATCCTTGAATGGGGCGCCATCGGCGGCCTGATGAAGTATTTTTTCATTGTCGCTCCCGGTTTTTACAACCTCTCGCAGCAATGGGCCTTACTCACAGGCAGGCAGCCCCTCCCGCCACGCTGGGCGCTGGGCAACCTCCAGTCCAGAATGGCTTACCGCACACAAAAAGAAACGGACTCCATTATCCGGCTTATGCAGAAAAAAAAAATTCCCATTGACGCCATCATCCTCGATTTCTACTGGTTTGGCGACAGCATTATGGGAACAATGGGTAGGCTTGCCTGGTACAAACCCAACTGGCCCGACCCGAAGGGAATGATAAACAATTTCAAAAAGAAAGGCGTAAAAACCATTCTCATTACCGAGCCTTATATCATTGATTCACTGAAAAATTTCAAAATTGCCGACAGCTTACATATTCTTGTTACTGATTCAACAGGTAAGACATACATCAACAAAGGTTTTTACTTCGGCTGGGCCGGGATGATAGATATTTTCAAGCCGGCTGCGCAACAATGGTTCTGGCAGCAATATGTAAAACAGATCAAGATCGGAGTGGCCGGCTGGTGGGGTGACCTGGGAGAACCCGAAAACCATCCTTCGGATATGTATCACGTCAACGGCAAAGCCGATGAAGTCCACAATATTTACGGCCATTACTGGCACAAGATGTTGTTTGACAACTACCGGAAATATTACCCCGATGTCCGTTTGTTCAACCTGAACCGTGCCGGATTTGCCGGTTCACAGCGTTATTCCATTTATCCGTGGACCGGCGATGTGGGCAGAAGCTGGAGCGGCTTGCAGGCCCAGTTGCCACTGATGCTTCACATGAGCATGAGCGGACTTCCGTTTATTCATTCCGATGCCGGAGGCTTTGCACAGGGTACCAAAGACGAGGAACTATATACACGCTGGCTGCAAATGTCATGCTTCTCCCCTGTTCTCCGTCCGCACGGCTCCGGTATCCCGTCGGAACCGGTGTTCTTTAACGATACAACCCAGAAGATTGTCAGAAAATTTATGAAGCTGCGTTACAGCTTGTTGCCTTATATTTACACCACCGCTTCACAGGCAAACGTTATGGGCTATCCCATTGTCAGGCCGCTGTTTTTCGATTATCCGGACGATACGGTAACTTACAATATCGCAGTAGAATATATGTTTGGACCTGAAATATTGGTACGCCCGATAATTGATCAGGGGGCAAAAGAAACAAAAGTTTACCTTCCGCAAAACAAGTGGTATAATTTCTGGAATGATAAACCTGTTAAAGGAGGACGCTGGATTAAAATGAAAACGGAACTGGAAACCATTCCCATATTTGTTAAAGATGGTTCTTTTATCCCTTTGGTCAGGCCTGTAAACAGTACGGATAACTATTCTTCGGAAAAATTGACGGTCAGGTATTACCCGGGTGAAACAGGCGACACATCCCGTTACACTATGTTTGAAGACGACGGGAAAACGTTTGGTACAATTCAAAAAGGACAATTTGAATTATTGAATTTTACAGGCGTTAAAAATAACCGGAATGACTTTTTCATCCAAATGGAAAGAAGTGGTAAGGGTTATGAGGATATGCCGGCCATTCGCAAAATGAAAGTCGCGATCGTTGATCCGGGACTGGACGGAAAACACAAAGTCCGGCTGAACGGAAAAAAATTAAAGCACCTGAAATCCTCCGGATCAACAGGTTTTTATTTTGATAAAAACAGTAGATTTGTGGTTGCGTTTGAGTGGAATGGGGAAAAGACTGATATCACTGTTAAGTAATAAAACACATATTTCACGCAGCGGTGCGCCGTCGCAGCGTGAAAGCATTATTCAAACACATTAGAATTAGCGATATGAAACATCAAAAAATAAAATCATGAAACAAAAAGTAAAAATTCTATTTTCGCTGGCTTTGTCGGCCTTGCTGATCGTAGGCGGGCTGACATCCTGTAATCAGTCAACAACGAAAAAAGAAAAGAAAGAACCAACTCAATTAAAAATGAAGCACGCAGACTGGACAAAGAATGCCAACATATACGAAGTGAACATCCGGCAATACACGCCCGAAGGAACAATTAACGCTTTCCGCAAACATCTGCCCCGCCTGAAAAATATGGGTGTTGACATCCTCTGGCTGATGCCTGTTCAGCCCATCGGTGTAAAAAACCGGAAAGGGTCGCTGGGAAGCTATTACTCCGTCCGGGATTATAAGGCCGTGAACCCGGAATTCGGTACGATGGATGACCTGAAAGCCCTCGTCAGTGAAGCCCACCAGATGGGCATGCATGTCATCCTCGACTGGGTGGCCAATCACTCGTCATGGGACAATGTCTGGGCTAAAAAACATTCTGAATATTATGTTAAAAATGAAAACGGCAGTTTTCACTCCCCATTCGACTGGACGGATGTGATCGAATTCAATTATGATAATCCGGCTTTGCGTGACAGCATGATCCGGGCGCTGGAATTTTGGGTAAAAGAAACAGATGTGGACGGCTACCGTTGTGATGTGGCAGGTATGGTGCCCACCGATTTCTGGAACGATGCCCGCACCCGCCTTGAAAAACTCAAACCTGTTTTTATGCTGGCTGAAGATGAAGATAATGTGGATCTGGTAGAATATGCGTTCGACATGAATTACACCTGGAAAATGATGCACCTGATGAACGATATAGCCAAAGGGAAGAATAAAGCATCTGACATCTGGTACAATCTGGCATGGAGCAAACACACTTTCCCGCCTTATGTTTACCGGATGTATTTTACCACCAACCACGATGAAAATTCCTGGAACGGAACCACCAAAGAACGCCTTGGTGACGGGGCACAGGCTTTTGCAGTATTGACTTATATTGTTCCGGGAATGCCCCTCACATACAGCGGACAGGAAGCGGCCAATAATAAGCGGCTGCGGTTTTTTGAAAAAGACACCATTGACTGGAGCAATGTGGCATTGGGCGGTTTTTATAAAACATTAAATGAATTAAAGAAAAACAACAAGGCCCTCTGGAACGGATTAGCCGGTGGAGAGATCATCGAGATCGGCAGAGGGCAAAACGACAATGTTTTTGCTTGTGAACGCAGGAAAGCGGACGATAAAATTCTTGCAATCATCAACTTAAGTGCAGAAAAACAATTGTTCTCAATTGACAGCGATGAATTTATCGGTGACTATACGGATGTTTTCAGCAATGAAAAAGTCACGATTGATGTGGGACATCAATTTGATTTAAAACCCTGGGAATATATTGTATTGAAAAATTCAGATTAATTTTCTTTTAAGGACTGAAAAAACAAAACCTTATTCACAAGCTTCAAAACACACTTTAACCGCAAAATTTCAATCGTTTGCTGAAAACCATTAGCTTTGCCTGACGGGAAATGTTTCCCGATGAAAAATTTATGAAAAGACAAGTCACTATAAAAGACATTGCCAGGAAACTAGGGATTTCCGCATCAACTGTTTCGAGGGCTTTGAAAGACCATCCTGACATCAGCCTGAAAACACGTCAGGCCGTTCAGGAACTGGCCAAATTGTTGGGTTACAAACCCAACCTGATAGCACTGAAACTTAAAAACAGCAGAACAAATACCATCGGTGTTCTTGTTCCCGAAGTTCAGCATTATTTTTTCTCGACCATTCTCAACGGAATTGAGGAAGTGGCTTACAAAAACAATTTCAACGTAATGGTTTTTCAATCCAATGAATCATACATGCGTGAAGTACTGAATACGCAAACCCTTCTGGCCAACCGGGTGGATGGTGTCCTGGCTTCATTTTCAAAAAACACCCATGACTTTTCCCACTTTCAGCAATTGATTGATAATGAGATACCTCTTGTCTTTTTTGATCGCGATCATGAAGACCTGCCGACCGATAGTGTGATCGTGGATGATTATTCCGGCGCCTATCATGCAGTTGAACATTTGATTGAACGGGGTTGCCGAAGGATTGCTTTTTATTCTGCTCCCCAACACTTGCTCATTGGTAAAAAAAGACTGGAGGGTTATAGAGCCGCTCTTGAGAATAACAACATCCCTTTTAATCCTGACCTCGTATATGCCTGTGATACTTTTGATGAAGCCATTAAAATAAGCCGTTCCATCCTGAAAAAACATGACCGTCCGGATGCAGTTTTTGCCGTAAATGATTTGACGGCCATGGGTGTTCTGAAAATTGCAAAACAACTTGGGTTAAAGATTCCGGAAGAGATCAAAGTCGCAGGATTCGAAAACAGCTATATTTCATGGATTTGCGAACCGGAGCTTACAACTGTTGACCAGTTTGGTTTTGAACTGGGAAAAAAAGCCACCGAATTGTTGCTGAAACGGATCAATCAGGAAATATTTGAACTCACTGTGGAAAAACAAATCGTTAAAACCAATCTGATCATTCGTAAATCCACATGATTTGATCAATCTTTCATTTTTCTTTACTGTGGTGTAAGTTTTATAATAGTATTTCAGAGATGGTACTGCTTCTGCAACCGGTTTAATCGCATGAATTCAAAATCATTTGACATTCTTTTTCCTTCATGTATTTTTTAACACATAATAACTTGAACTTTCATTATTTTTTTTGCACCTTTACAGTCTATTTAAAATTATTCATTCGGATCACATTACAGAGAATATATTAAAAACTAATGTCTAACAAAATATAAATATCATGAAAAAAACTACTTTTAAATTTTTAATGTTATCCATGTTTCTTTTGTTGGGAACGTGGATGATCGGGCAAACGAAGTACAATGTCACCTTCAAGGTTGACATGGCCAATGCAGAGGATTTCAACATTTCAACAGACAAGATTTACATTTCCGGCAGTTTTGCCGAATGGCCCAAGCCCGGCACGGTTGACAGCCTTATGATGGCACCCGGTTTACAAATCAAAGTTTATGAGCTGACAATGAAAATTGATTCGGGTGAAGTTCAGTACAAGTATTTTATAGTCAGGAACGATTCGGCAAGCTGGGATAACGGAGAGTGGGATGGCACAGATAACCGCATAGTAACAGTCAACAAGGATACAACTTTTTTTGACACGTGGGGGGTGCTTGCTTCAGGCATTTTCGATACAAAAGCACGAGCCGGCTATAAAATGTATCCGAATCCTGTTGAAGATTTTCTGAACATCAACGATCTTGATGAAGTAAGCAAAATTGTAATTTTCGATGTTACCGGAAAACAGGTTAAATCCCTGTTTGTAAGGTCAAACCGTATTTCAATAAACACTTCGGATTTGAACAGCGGAGTTTATATTGTCAGTTTTTATACCAAAAACGGGATCAAAACGAACAAGTTTTTGAAAAATTAACCCACTATTTTGGGTCAAAAAAAGGGGCTGCCTGAAAAGCAGCCCCTTTTTTTCTCTTATTACTTTTAAATATGCTAATACCCCGGGTTCTGTACCAGATTCGGATTTACCTGAATCTGACTCAAAGGAATGGGCCAGATGGTAACATAATCGGGAGATACACCTTCTTTTTCCCATCTCGGGTTCAGGTAAACACCAAACCTGATCATATCTGATCTGCGGAATCCTTCGGCAAACAATTCACGACCCCGTTCAGCCAGTAAGTTTTCTTCTGTTAATTGATTAAATGGAGTAACTCCTGCACGGCTTCTCACCTGGTTAACTAAATCAAGTGCAACCCCCATGTCGCCTCCCGACCTCATCAATGCTTCTGCTTTCATGAGCAAAACATCAGCATAACGGAAAACAGGGAAATCATTGCTGGTGTACCTGTCACTTCCTTCAATGAACGGAAACTTGGCAATCCTTGTTCCTGCCTGGCGTAAACAGTTGGGTGCAAGCATGTTGATCTCAGGGGTTAAATTCAGCGGGGCTCCGTCCGGATCAATAGGATTGGTAGGATGTGTGGGGTCGAATTTTTCATAACTGGGGTCTTCAACGGGAGTACCGTCGTCAAAATACTGAAAACCTTCCAGTAATCCGTTTCTCCTGACATCATCCTCTTCAAAAGATTTATAGAATGCTTCCTGGGCGCAGATACCATTCCAGGTATTGTCTTCAAATTTATATTTGGCAGCCAGATTATAGTGAAGTGTAAACAGGTGAATTTCAAAACCGGGTGCTTCCACTTTATCAAAAGGGATTCCCAGTAAAATCTCCGGTGAAGTGCTGGCGTCTGCCACAAAATTATCAAAATAGTTAGCCGTCAGGCTGTATTTAGCTGAATTAATGATAGTATCACAGGCAGCAATGGCTTTTTCCCACTGGGGTATTCCTGAATAGACCTCAGCATTCAGGTACAACTTTGCAAGTATCATTTGCGCCGTATAGTAATTGATACGGCCGTACATAGCCATTCCGCTTTCTTTAGACAGGTATGGCATCGCTTCTTTTAGCTCTTTCTCGATAAAATCATAAACCTCTTTCCTGGGGCGGGTTTTCGGTTTAAAATCAGCGGGTACATCAAACTCCGTTTGGATAGGTACATTACCATACAAATCGACCAACCAGTAATAATACAAAGCACGCAAGGCCCGAAGCTCAGAAACAGCAGGTGTTACATCCAGGTCTTCCAGCAGCTCAAACTGATAGATCAACCTATTGCATGTGTTGATGCCTGAAAAAATAATGTTCCACCATCTGGCCACATAAGATTCGGAGGATGTCCAGGTTAGTTTGTGCCACCGTTGCCATTCACCACCGTCAAACCAATCGCCCCCCCGTTGGGGTACAACCAGCATATCGGTACCGGCATCAATGCCTACCATACCGAATTTATGGCCGACTAATCCATACAAGTTGGTATAAGCCACACCAAAGGCATAGATCAGGTTATCCGGATTTTCGAAGAACTTGTCACCTGTCAGTTCCGAATAAACCGGTTCGTCCAGCTTGGTACAGGATTGTTGTGTTACAACAACCAGTAAGGCAAGCATGATTATTTTCAATGAAATGTGAAATCTTTTCATGATATGATCTGTTTTTTATTATTTATCAAAATACAAAACGAAGACCCAGTGTAAAGCTTCGTGTTTTAAAATACGTGTTCTCACGATCAATTCCCGGTGCCAGCGGATTGTCATTATCATAGACATCGCCGTATCTTACCTCAGGAGAAACACCGCTGTAATTCGTAATTGTAAAGAGGTTTTGCCCCGAAAGATATAATTTCAGGTCTTTGACATATTTACTGTTCGGGAAATCAAAAGTATACCCGACGGAAAAATTGTCGAGTGATACAAAATCACCTTTTTCAACATGCACATCCGAGTAAACAGGGCCGTTAGTTACATTCTGAAAATCCAATGCCTGTTTCATTCCGCTTTGGATGCCCATAACGACCGGAACACCATAACGGGCATTATTGACATTCACCAGTGAATGGCCGAATACTCCCCGCAGGAAAAACTGAATATTGAATTTGCCTATGCTAAAGGTGTTTCCCCAACCGAATTCAAAATCAGGCAAACCGTTTCCTACCACCTGGTAATCAGCCAGGGTAGGCACGGTGGTAACTGAATCATTCACATAATCTTTAAACAACAACCTGCCCTCAGAATCAACTCCCACATAAATGGGGGCGACTATCTGACCGATAGGATCACCTTCCTGTACCCTGATTGTCGGGGTACCGGTCAGGAACGGAGCTCCCAACTCACCCAGATAAATTTCCGTAGCTTCACTGGCGTAAGGACTTGTAATTTTTCCGAGTGTGGTACTGATGTAATAAGAAAAATTCAGGTTTGTTGACCAGAAGAAATTATTTTTCTGTATAATTTTCCAGTTCACGGCAAATTCAAGTCCCGAATTCGACATTTCACCTAAGTTTAACCACATCCTGTCGGACGGGAAAGGCGGGACGGGAACAGTGTATTCCAGTAACAGATTGGAACTTTTGCTCTGGTAATAATCAATAGACCCGCTGATCTTGTAATTCCAAATGTAAAAATCTATACCCACATCAATTTCCGCCTTAGTCTCCCATTGCAAATCTGGATTGGCATTTCTGACCGGAGCATATGCCTGGATATAATTACCCTGATAGAAGAATTTTTCATTGGTCACATCAAACCGCTCCTGAGACAAATAAGGTTCCGGAGGCAAGTTACCGGTTACACCATACCCCCCTCTGAGTTTCAACTGTTGTATAAAAGACATTTTAATGAATCTGGCCAGGTCAATACCGGCACTGAAAGCAGGAAATGTTGCCCACTTGTTGTTCACACCAAACATGGTGGAGCCATCACGCCTGACACTGGCTGTGGCATATATGCCATCAAGTATGGTAAATGATACACGAGTAAAAAAGCCGATCAGTGTGGAACCCTGCTTATTGCTTCCAAAAGATTCCTTATTGCTTAATTTCGTAGCTGCCGATCCAATATTATGGTAACCGAATCCATCGGTCAGGAATCCCTCACCATAGTTGAAATAGTCTTCCTGCCACCTATCCTGATAGGAGTAGCCGCCGATAAGGTTCATACCGAATTTTTCCCACCTTTTGTTATAACCGATTGTAGTTTCAAAAAGCTGATCAAACTTCATATCGTTCTGTGTTCTGGCAAAACCTTTATGACTGCCCACTGCATATGGTGTCCAGTAAGCCAGTTTGCTCCAGTACGAACCAAAAAAATCGTTTTCATTGGTGAACGAATAATACCCTTTCAGCTTTAAACCTTTAATGGGTTCAAGAGTCAGCCCGATATTGCCGACAATACTGGATTTTTTACCATCTAATGTTCCCTGATCAATAATTGCCCTCGGATTGTAAAACGAAAACGCCTGTCGCTGGAAATAGCCGCCCCATTCCTGTGAGAAAGCATCCACTGTGTCAGTTGTAGCCATTACAGGAGCAGTTGGGTTATACCGAGCGGTAAATGTCATGGCATCACTTTGCGCATAGGTTTCATTCCGCAATGTGGCTGATAAACCCAGGTCAAGGGTCAGGATATCCTGAAGGGCTCTTTGTGTAAAATTGATCCGACCGTTTAACTGATTAAAACCGGTTTTCAACACGACACCGTTACCCTGCCTGTAATTAAATGAAACCCTGTAACTTGAATTTTTACCAGCACCCTGGACAGCCAGATTATAAGTTTGCTGAAACGAGGTGCGTGTGATCTCGTCCATCCAGTCCGTTTGATTATTGTAATTGGTTGTGTTGGAAAAACTCAGGTATTCTCCCGGGGAGAGCACATCCAGTTTTCTTGAAACCATTTCGGATGTCGCTTCCGCATTGAATTCGACATTAAATTTTTTTGCACCGGGTTCATATTTCCCTTTTTTCGTGGTAATAATGATAACCCCGGATGCTGCTTTTGTTCCGTAAATAGCAGCAGCAGATGCATCTTTCAACACATTAAAAGTAGCCACATCGGAAGGATCAAGCGTCTGCAGCAATTCGGTTGTTCCCTGCACTCCATCAATGATAATTAAGGGTTCGGTGTTTGCGCCGAAAGTGGATAACCCCCTGATCCTGATGTTGAAAGCTGCATTGGGATCGCCTCCCGGTTTTGAGATGGATACACCTGCAACCCTCCCCTGGATCAACTGGATGGGATCGGAGATATTTCCATTGTTGAAATCCTCAGACTTGATCTGGACGATCGCACTGGTTACCTCTTTGGATTTTTGGGTTCCGTACCCCACGACCACTACTTCCTTCAGTTCTTCACCGGGGGAAAGCTGAACATCCAAAGTTGGTGAAGTGATCCTGATGATCTGAACCCCGTATCCTACATAAGAAAACCGCAAGGCACTCAAAGTATCAGGAACATTGATCTGGTAATGACCATCTATATCGGTAATCGTACCTTTTGACAAGTCACTGGCCCAGGTAACATTCACCCCGATCAGGGTTTCTCCGGTCTGCGAATCGGTGACAACCCCCGAAATGGTCTTTTGCTGGGCATACATGCCGGTAAATACCAGCAACAGGAGTGCCAGCAAAAAAGATGATGTAAAAAAAGGTAATTTTTTTTGCATAAGAGTTGGTTTTTTAATATAAATAACCTCAAATGATAACTTCCTACGAAAATATAAAATTTTTAGGAATACTTGAAGTATTTCTGTGTTGAAATAAATCTGGATATCCGAATTAATTCGACAAGTATTTTCATTGTAGCAACCAAATGATGAAACATTGATGGATGGTTAGTTTATTATCATTAACTTTCATCAAGTTCTACGAATAAAAATCATTATAAAAACCGGGTAGTGTGATAAAAACAGGTATTTTAAATAAAAAAAAACATTCTGCAATCGTTTTAATTAAGGTTTTTTAAAGCTTTTTTAGTTAGGATTAACAAAATAAATTTTTATCCTCTTTTTTCTGACAGACCTATTTTGAAAAAAGTTATCTTAGCAGACAAAATTTTTAATCACTAAATCTTAATGAGATGAAAAAAATTCTACTTGCAATTTTCGTTTCTCTCGGAGTTTTGATCTCATGGCATGCCGTGGGTCAAGGAACCTGTGGGAGAGTGAGTTTGATCGGAGAATTTAACGGGTGGGCAGGCGACCACATGATGGATCGAAATCTGGATAACCCGGATATGTTCTCCACGATCATTACCTTCACAGAAGCTGATGATGCTGACACCAATGGCATCATTGAGTGCAAATTCCGTGCTAACCAGGACTGGGCCGTAAACTGGGGTTCCGACCAGTTTCCTTCGGGAACAGCTACCCAGGACGGGCCAAACATCCCTGCTCTTATCGGTACTTACAAGGTATCGTTTAACTGTGCCACAGGTGAATACAACTTTGAAACAACTTGTGGACAGATCAGCCTGATCGGTGAGTTCAATGGATGGAGTGACGATCACAACATGGACAGGGACCCTTCCGATCCCAATATGTGGTCAACCATCATTGCACTGACAGCAGATGCAGACACCAATGGTATTGTGGAAGTAAAATTCCGTCAAAATGCCGATTGGAGCGTCAACTGGGGTGGTGACGGATTCCCCAGTGGAACCGGTGTGCAGGACGGACCGAACATCCAGGCACCCGTAGGCACCTATAAAGTGGATTTTAATTGCTCAACAGGTGAATACAACTTTACTTCCACCTGCGGCGAAATTGGAATCATCGGCGAATTCAATGGTTGGTCTTCCGACTATTGGATGGACCGAGACAACGATAACCCGGATATGTGGCACATTATATTGACACTTGATAACGCTACAGCAGATCCCGATACAAACGGCATAGTTGAACTGAAATTCCGCCAGGATGCCGACTGGAGCGTCAACTGGGGTGGAGAGGGATTCCCGACCGGTACCGGTACTCAAGACGGGCCGAACATCCTGGTTCCTCTTGACGGTGAAGGTCTGACCACCGATTATTACGTTACTTTCAATTGCGCAACAGGTGAATATTCATTCGGCGCCACAAGCGGTTCCATTAGCATGATCGGCGCCTTTAACAACTGGAACGGTGACGTGCCTATGAACCGCGACGCGAATAATTACAACCTCTGGAAACTGACCCGTTCATGGTTTGAAGATTCGGAAGTCAAATTCCGTGAAAACAATGACTGGTCTGTCAACTGGGGTAATTCCGGCTGGCCGTCAGGTGTCGGTGAACCCAACGGGCCAAATATTCCGCTGGTAGCCGGAACTTATGATGTAACTTTCGATTACGATACGAAAGCTTACAATTTTGTTACTAACAACGAAGTCTGTGGTGAAATCCTGATCTATGCTTTCTTCGATCCGGAAAACCCGACCGCAGTGAATATGCTGCGTGATCCTGATCATCCGAGCCAGTTCAGTCTGACTTATAATTTTACTTCTTCAACAACCATGTTTTTTAAAATGGATGATGGGCAGACCATTACTCCGGATAACATCTGGGGAGGTACTTTCCCTTGCGGAACGGGTGTTCACGATGTGACAAAACTGATCAATGTGCCGGGAGGGAAATATGACATTTCCTTTAACTGCCAGTCAGGTGATTTCTGTTTTACAAGACTGGGAAATGCAGTGATTGCCCCCAAAGTATTTGCTATCAACGTTGACGGTAAATTAGACGACAGCGACTGGAACATTGACCAGAACATTTCACAAATCGTTGATGGTGCCGTTGCAGAGGGTGGCGACCTGAACACAGTTAATTTCGGTGTAACTTACAACGAAGATTATTTGTACGTTGGGATCAGAGTACTCGATCAGTTTATGACCACCGGGGAAGAAGGGCATGTATTTATTGATGGAAATAAATCCGGAGGAAATTATGATGAAAATGACCTGCACGTGAAATTCTCGGCCGCAGGTATTGAAGTAATTCACGGTCCTGCTGATATCCAGGTTGAACTGGGATTCCAGATACTGGGTGATGGTTATTCTGCTGAAGTAGCAGTTCCCTGGGCAGCGCTGGGTGTTACTGCCGAAGAAGGCGGCCAGATAGGCTTTGATATTATCATCGGAGATGACGACACAGGTAACGGGATAGATTATTACATGGCCTGGAACGGAAATATGGATGACATGGAAAATACCTCTTCATTCGGTGACCTGGTCTTCGGAACACTTTCCTGCGGATGCGTCAGTGTTTACAACGAAACCATCGGGGATGTAATCCTGAGAAACCCGACCGATATGCCGACAACTTACGTAGGTACTTACAATTTTGATGATGCCTATAACCTGCTATTCAGAAAAGACAAACAGGGAACCGTAACCTGGGGCGCTGATACCTGGCCAACCGGTACAGCTAGCCTGGGCGGACCTGTCGTTCCTGGCGAACAAGGTAAATACAGGGTTACTTTTGACTGCCTGAGCGGTGAGTATGATTTCAATGCCTCATCTGTAGTTCCTGACGAAGGCATTGCCTTATCAACCTATACAGAATCCGCTCCAACCATTGACGGGAACCTGTCAGAATATAACCTGAAATACAACAGCGACATCATGGCTGTTGGCACAGGCCCAAATAACAATACCGTTTCCTGGGGAACCCTTTGGGATCAGAATAACCTGTATGTCGGTATCAAAGTCATTGATGCTGTTGTAGAATGGAACAGTGAAGGAAGCCCGTGGGAAAACGATGCCATCGAGTTTTACATTGACGGTAATAACGATAAGGATGGATCGTATGACTCCGACTTTGACACGCAATTGATAAAAGACGTTCAGGCAGATACAGGCATTTGGATCAAAGCCGACGGTGTACCTGTTACGAATGTGGAAGTGATGTACACGCCGACTGATAACGGTTACAACATTGAGCTTCGTGTTGGCTGGGATAACTTCAGTTTTGCCCCGGGACGTGGAAGGGTTATTGGTTGGAGTCTCAGCAACAATGACAGTGACCTGGGTATAGGTCGTGATTACCAAACCACATGGTACGGTACCGGTAACAACTGGAGCAATACAGGCGATTTGGGTGATCTTCAACTGGACGGCGGCCCATATTTCTTCGCCACCAGTGTTGATGAGCATGTGCTTAACAATGCCAAAATGTTGTTGTATCCTAACCCCGCCAATAATATGGTAACTTTAAGGGCTGTTGATAATGCATTCGGCAACAAGGTAACTGTATTTGTTACCGACATCACCGGACGCATGATCATGCATTCTGAAAACACGTTGAATGGCGCTGGAAGTGAAATTCAACTCAATACCAGCCATTTGACCAATGGTATTTATTTTGTTAATGTCCTTGGACAAGATGGCAAAAGGGCTGTTAAAAAGCTGATCATTCAGTAAAAAACAACAACCGTAATTTTAAAAAAGACCGTTTCATCAGAGGCGGTCTTTTTTTTTAACTATCAGGTTACCCGGAAATCAAAAAGTTATATTACAGATCAGTCCAGCATCGGTTTATATTTCTTATCTAGGTATAAACCGGGGATGATAAAACTGAAATTTGATCATTAATGCAGTGACATGCCTCACAAAGAATACGCAAAAATCGACCGAATCCAAATTATGTCCAAATCCCGTTGAAGTTTTTCTGCACATCAGCGACCTTGATGATGTAAATATATTTGTGATTTCTGATGTTTCCCGAAAAGGAATAAAATCTGTTTCTTTGAAGATCAAACCGTGTATTAATAAACACTTCCGGGTTGAATAATGGAGTTTATATTATCAGGTTCTTTAATGAAAAAGGAATTCTGACAAGTAAATCTCTCAGGAAATAACGTCCCGGATTTTTGAAGTAAAACTCGTGTAATTT
>CAZMOS010000061.1:0-20007 GCA_964567945.1 uncultured Lentimicrobiaceae bacterium | reverse complement strand
GTTCCGTCTTCAAGGTAGTAAATCCGTTAGTCAACTCTCTATTCGTTGTTAATAATGATATTTCACTTTTAATAAATTCTAACTCCAACAGTTGATCTGTATTAGTTTGATAGTTATTAATGCATTTCTTAATGTACTTTTCTTTAACTGAGTATTTATCAAGTGTCAAATAATATTTCCTATCAAATAATTCCATTTTATGTTTTTATTATCTATTTATTTTAACGTACTCGCTTTTTGAACATGGAACAAAACTTGTTATATCTTTAACAAATATAATTATTATCAGGCAAATTCCCCGGATAGCACCACTTCCCCGATGATGATTCAATCTATTCGGGCTTTGGCTTTTCGTTTGGTTTTGATGCAGGCAAATTACAAAAATAATCAATGTTTATGGCGGCAGATTCATTCATATTGTCAACAAGAAATCAACCGGTAACAGACGTTTGCCGGATTTTTACCGCGATTCCTGTTTTTCAGCGTAATCAGCCCGTTTTCTCCACAGAGCACAATCCGATGCGTTGGATATCTTCCCAATATCCCGGATAGGATTTCTCCACCACTTTGGGGTCTTTTACCGACACCCGGCCCATTTTCAGGACAAGCGGCGCCAGGGCCATGGCCAGGCGGTGATCGCCGTAAGTCTCAAATACAATACCGGCTTTCCGGGAGATATCCCCTCCGGGAATCATTTTTACTGTCCCGCCGGATGCTTCAACCCTTGCCCCTGTTTTAGCCAGTTCACGGCTTAAGCTTTCAATGCGGTCTGATTCTTTGTAACGCAGGTGCTCAACGCCGGTGATCGTGACCTTCACATTCTTTGCGGCACAGGTGGCCATGACGGCAGGCACCAGGTCGGGTGATCCTGACAAATCCAGCGAAATCTCACCTTCAGCCTTTTCCTTTTTCCGGAGGATGATCCCGTTCCTTCTGAATTCCGTCTGTACCCCCAGCCGGTCAAAAATTCCGGAACAAACGCTGTCTCCCTGAACGCTTTCCTTTTTAAACCCCGGCAACGCAATTTCGGCGTCATCCGACAAGGCCGCCATCTGGTACCAGTAAGAGGCGGAACTCCAGTCCGGTTCCACATACATCTCTCTGGGCTCGTAAAAACCATTAGGGACAGTGATCATGTTATCATTGATCCGGCATTTTATACCAAATTCACGCATCAGCCGGCGGGTCATTTCCACGTAAGGGAATGACACCTTTTTCCCGAGCAGGCGAATTTGCAGGCCACTCCTCATACAGGGACCAATAAGCATCAATGCAGAAACAAACTGGCTGCTCACGGAGGCATCAATATTCACCTTACCATTTTTCAACCTGCAGCCCCGGATATTGAGCGGAGGGAAGCCCTCTTTGTTACAATACCGGATATCGGCACCCAGTTCACGCAGGGCATCCACCAGATGTCCCACCGGCCTTTCGGTCATCCGTTGTGATCCCGTCAGATGCCAAAGGCCTTTTTGGGTAACGAGAACAGCCGTCAGAAAGCGGAAAAAAGTACCCGCATTACGGGCATCAATGATCATGGGTATCTGTGAAGAACCGCAAATCCGTATTTGTTTCAGACTGCGAGAAAGCAGCCGGGTATCATCTGCGGTGGCGAGATTCTCAAAATGAATATTCTTCCCGGCAAGAAAAGCCATGATCAGCAGGCGGTTGCTTATGCTTTTCGAGCCGCTTAAGCGGCAGGTTCCGTAAAGCGCCTTCTTTTTTAGTTGCAGTTTGATGGTATGGGTCATAAAAGTTAACGGTCTTTCATGTAAAATTCGAGGCTCTCAAGTACTACACCGGTACTGACTTCTTTATCGTGCACGGCTTTTCCCAGCCTTTTCAGCAAGCTGAAACGAAGTTTTCCCTCCCTTACTTTTTTATCCTGACGCATCAGATCAAGCAACATGGGGATATCTTCTTTTGTAATTGATAAACGTGAAAAATTTTTATCAATCATATCAACGATTTCCTCTTTATGAGAACATTCCAGGTCGGTCATTTTTTCCGAGATGTATGCCTCGCATATCATGCCGGCTGCTATGGCCTGCCCGTGGGTAATGGGCCTGTTCATTTTCAGGAAATAGCTCTCGATGGCATGTCCGACAGTATGGCCGAAATTCAGGTTCTTTCTGACACCTTTTTCCTCAAAATCATGGCGTACGATGTCAATTTTATCACGCGCCGCCCTGACGATGATCTTATCCCAGAAATCAATTTCATGAAAATTTTTCCCGTAAAGCCACTGCCACAGTTCATGGTCCATGATGAGGCCGTATTTCAGCACTTCGGCAAATCCCGACTGCCAGTGTTTTTCTTCGAGGGTTTTTAAAAATACAGGGTCAATGATCACAGCCACGGGATCAACGAACAACCCGACCTGGTTCTTGAATTTCCCGAAATCAATCCCGGTCTTCCCTCCGATGGATGCGTCCACCATTCCCAGGAGTGTTGTCGGCACATTGGCAAAGTCTATTCCCCTTTTGTAAGTAGCTGCCACAAACCCTCCGATATCGGTTAAAACGCCCCCGCCCAGGTTGATCATCAAAGCATCGCGGTCAACATTCAGGCGGGTCAGTTCCTTCCAGCAAAACAGGACCTGGTCCAGATTCTTTTTTTCCTCTCCACTTTCAATGCAAATCACATCGGCATTATGGAGCTCCGGCAGATGCGTCTTAAATACGGGCAGGCAATGATCACGGGTATTGTCATCAACCAATAAAACATAACGCGGGTATTTCTCCAGCAGCTTTGATGAAGAATCCAGTGCCTGTTCACCGATTAAATAAGAAACGGGTTTGGCATCTAAAAAAAAAGGTGTCGTGTTCATGGCGGCAAAAATAATACTTCATTCCGTCCTTACCTGAAAAATTATAAAAACATTTTTTTCTTTATTTCCGTTTCTTTTTCTTTTGCTTTTTGGTTTTTCCCGTTTTTTTATCGGCTTTATTTGCTGCTTTTTGTTTTTGCTGCTGGTCTTTCCGTATTTGTTTTTCCGCTTTATCCTCTTTCACCGTTTTGCCGACAGGCGAAACCGTATTGACAATACCAGTCTGCAACGTTTTCCACATAAAATTACCAAACCCTTTATACATCACGCGATTGAAGTTCATCAGGGCAACACGCGTTTTGCCTTTTTTACCGGGGTTGGACGTGCGCGAAACCGCATCCGCCGCCCACGACATGAACTTGTTCTTTTTGATGCGGTCTTTTTTAAGAATATTTACTTCCATGTCTTTATATAACATGGTCATTTTGCCTCTTGATACGGAATCATTTGCACCTCCCTTAAAACGGACACTATTCAAACGGCCTTTGGTAAACCTGGCGCCTATGGCCGGAAACGAAGCCTGATTAAATATCTTCATGTTGGCAGACCCCAATGAACCGGCAAAATAAAAAGTATCTTTCACCGTGTTGAGCGGAAAAATAAAATTAACGTTCAACGGCACTTGTTTCATTAGTTTGGCCTGCAGCGATGCTTTCATCCTTTTAACCTTACGGATGGTGTCCTTTATGGAAGTAACGAACCGGATATCAGCATCCAAACCATTCAAATTAACGGTCATTAATTCTTTTATATCCTTCATTTTTTCCTGGTAAACCAGGTTGCCGTTTTTCAGGCTGATCGTTTTTATGTAAACCGGAAAATCGAGGTGTTTCAACTGCTGGTGCGGGAGTTTGGGCCGCAGCTTTGTGTTAAACGGATAGCGTTTGTCCTTTAAAATAGATACATTCAATCCGCTAATGCCAATGCTGTCAATGATCAGCTCGTTTTTAACAAGCGTTTGAAAAAGATTAAAAGACCGGATATAAACCCTGTCAATATCCAGGTCAAAGATCTCTTTGGTATAACGAAATGCTTTGGCCATTTTATACTTGTCTTTATAGGTCGGATGAAGTGCGAGACCGTCAATTTGAAGAAAGTTATCCGCATTATCATAATACAGGTTTCCAATATCCAGAAAATACCAACCCCCCGGAAGCAAAAGCGATTTTACCGAAAGTCCGGCTGTGAATTTTGAAAATTCCATCCTGAATACGTTGGGATTTTCAGGATGAGTGACAAAATCAACCGAGTGCAGGATCAGGTTCAGATTACCTGTTGAAAACAGTTTTGTATCCTTCTTCAGGTCAAATACCTCAAGTTCACAATTGATCAGATCAATTTCGTGAAGTTCAATTTTTTCAAGCCCTTTAATGTAAATGGAATCGGGATTAAATTTATCGTTGCTTTTATCCTCTGTTTTTTCAATATTTTCCGGCAGATTATGACCTTTAAAAATCCAAATCCTCGCTCTTTTGAGTAATATTTTTTTGGCATAAATCTCACCGCTGACAACGGCTCTGTATATATCAACTCCCGCTATCCTGAACAAGTCAATTTCGCTGCTTTGTATAAACCTCAGGTTTACTCTCCCCTCTTTTACAGCATCAATCAGACTGCTGTCCGGTACTATTTTTAATCCCCTGATATTCAGGTTTCCTGTCAATATATTCACTCCCACTCTTTTGATACTTATTTGATAATCGGTAGTGTTTTTATTCAGTGCTTCATCAATTTTACCCCTGATGACAGTGGCAAGAAAAATGTTAATGGAAATAACGGCAACAGCCAGGATACCCACAATGATCCCGGTAATGATCAGAAGTCTTTTTTGTTTTTTAGATAATTTCATTGTTGGCAGGTTTACTGATTGAGAAGCTAAAACTAATAACTTTTTTTAACTTATTCCATGATTTGAACAAATAATCGGGCTTTGCCCGTCCGGTTCATATCCGGCTTTTTCTCCAGTTGCCCATCCGCAGGTACATGAAAGACAGGATGGCGAGCAATGACCCGTATAAGCATTCGGCTGTCCATGTCCCGGTTACGCCTGCATCGAACCGGAAAACCATTTGATAAACATAAACCAGATAAATTGTCAATACACCTATTTCAATCATCAGAGAAATATTGGTTTTACCGGTTCCCGAAACGCCATTGAAAAGAATGAAACCGACAGAAAGGAATAAGGCCCCGATACTTACCACATAGAGTACCGGGATTCCCATGACGACCATGTCAGGATCATTTGTATATATCTCCATGACAAACTTCGGAAATACAGCACCGATCAAAACTATAGCCAGCACACCGAAGAAACACAATACGGCTATTTTCCCAATGAGTGACATCACTTCCTCGTCCCTGTTTTTTCCACGGAGATAGCTAACCAGCGAATTGGTAGCTGTGGCAAATCCCCAAATCGGCATCATCAGAACAACAAACACACTACGGATAATATTAGAAACGGCAAGCGCCATTTCGCCGAGCTTTTCGATGAATAGAAAAAAGACAAACCATACCGAAAGCGAAATGAACGACTGCATCATCACGGGTACGGCCACGCGCAATATCCTTCCGAGTCGTCCGAACGAAAACGTGACAAAACGGAAAAGATCATAATCTTTAAAACGGACGGTAACCGCAGTGAAAACGATGAAAAAAGCAAGGGCAAAAGCCTCGGCAATTACGGATGCCAGCGCAGCACCTTCGATGCCCATTTCCGGGGCTCCCCATTTACCGAAGATAAACATGTAGTCGAGCACGATATTCACCGCTGCCATGACAAATGTTGTGTAGGTGATCACCTTGGTTTTGGCCAGACCCACATAGAACGACCTGAAAGTCATATTCATAAATGCAAAGAAAACACCGAATGACCGGATGTTCAGATAAAGAATGGTTTCATCAAGCACAGCCTGCGACTTCACCGCATGTTTCAGCAAGGCATCCGAGCCGTATTGCAGCAGTGTGAAAGTAACGACCGCAAGGATAAAAAGGAAAACGGCCGTATGTTCAACCACAGGCCCGATCTTTTTGTATGCCTTTTCCCCGTACCTTCGGGCGATAATGATCTGGGCACCTGTCCCGAACCCAAGACCTAGCATCATAATGGCAAGATAGAATATGCCCCCCAGGGCACCGGCTCCCAGCGCTACTTTACCTACCCGGCCCAGAAATGCCGTGTCGGTAAAATTAATCAGGTTCTGGGCAACACTTCCCAATATGATGGGGTACGCCACATTCCATATCCTGCGGTATGTGATGTCGGTTTTGGCCATGAGAGGCAAAGATAAGTCTTGGTTTTATAAATACAAATCATTCGAAAAAAATCACGTTGTCTATTAATTGTTAACTAAATGTTAAAATTTCTTCCTTCAGAACTATTTAAAGTATTTTTGATTAAATAAACTTTTAACCAACTTATTATGAAACATTTTGTACTTTTTTTCCTGGTCCTGCTCCTGATAAGCCCGACATTCGGACAAGATAAAAAATGGGAAGTCGGTGGCGAATTGGGCCTTAACCTTTCAACAACAAGCGGCAGGTGGACTGAAAGTGACGATACAAAAAATAAATGGATTGCAACTCCTCTGATCGGATTCCAGGCTGCTTATAATTTTACACCGATGATAGCGGTTGTTTCGGGACTTTATCTGATGAAGTCAGGAGCGTTATATGCTTACCAAAACAGCTCCGAAGGGGAATCATACGAACAAACACAGCGCGAACGTTTTACAACTTTACGTTTACCCGTTTTAGCCAGGTTTATGTGGGGCACAAACTGGCAATATTACGGACTGTTGGGATTTTACCTCAGCAAAAGGCTGGGTGGAAAATATGTTTACAAAATTCCTTCGCAGGATTATGAACAATCGGGCAAAATAAAATTTAAAAAGAATCCCGATGAAAATGCGGAGGGCGATGACTGGATCCTGGATACAAAGGATTACAGAAGGCTTGATTTCGGACTGTCCGTTGGAGGAGGGGTCCGCAAGCAACTGGGGCCGGGGTATCTTTCATTCAATGTGCTGTTCGGCCTGGGTTTTCTCGACTTCTATAAATGGGAAAATAAAAATGACAAACCTGATGGGTACAAGCCCTATAATAATCGAAATCTGTCGTTCCAGTTTGGTTACGCTTATCCGTTGTAATAAAGACCGGTGAAAGCCTGATTTTTAGTTTTATATCGAGGCATCGCGTCGGTTTGATTTGTAGTTGCCTGAATAACAGAAAATAAAAAAATCACACCCGCCTGACCTTATCCGGGCAGGCACAACCACAAAGATCACATCAATAAGGCACTGGTCCCCAATAGATAATTTTTTTGAATTTCATGCGTCATTGCATGTGATTGTGCATTTCTTTTTTCTTAACAACCGGTTTTCTGATCTTTAATATTGACAATTTCTTCATTATGGGTTATATTTGCATAATCCAAACATTTTCATTTATTTACTAAACCTAAAACACACAATTATGAAAAAACTTTTAATCCTTTTCATGACCGTATTACTTTCTTCTCAAGGATTCGGTCAATTCAGCGTCGGTCCTCGCGTGGGGGTCAATTTTGCTACCCTGACCGGCAAATTCAGCAAAGACGATGACTCAAAAAGCGGATGGATCACAGGATTTACTTTTGGTGCAGTCGGGAATTATGAATTTACGGATATGATTTCATTGAACGCCGAACTCCTGTTTGTCACGCAGGGTGACAAGACCAAGTTTACCGATGTCGGGGAAAAAAGCACCCGGGCCGAATACAACTATTCGTTAAAGGAACGCTATCATTACCTGCAATTGCCTCTTCTTGCAAAATTCACTTTTGGATCAGATCTTTCGTTTTTCGGAATTCTGGGGCCTTATTTCGGGTACAAGATCGGAGGCCATTACAAAGCGAAGAGTGAAAACACTACCATCAAAGGAAGGGTCAGGTTCAAGGAAGACAAGGTAAAAGATGACGACTGGTATGAGGACCCTGACTATTTCCGGCGTTTTGATCTGGGCATGTATATCGGCGGAGGTGCCGGGAAAGAAATCGGGCCGGGAAAGCTTGAATTGGATTTTCGTTTCGGTATGGGGTTTCTGGATACCAATAAATTTGAAAACAAAGATGATAAACAAAACGCAAAAGATGATGGTTATAAATCGTACAGGAACATGAACATCAGCCTGACACTGGCCTATATGTTCGACATGAGTAAATAAACCCCATAAAACCAGTTTATAAGCCACGGATAATTCTCTGTTCGTGGCTTTTTTAATTATTCATACTTTTGAAGAAAAGCTTTGGGATGACACCCCGCATCAAGAAAAATTTACAGTATTACAAATTCTGCCTTTACGGTTTTTTGAAAAACCTGCGGTTTTTCGATGCTTTTCTCGTCTTGTTTTTTCTCGAAAGCGGTCTTGATTTTTTACTTATCGGTGTGTTGTATTCCATTCGTGAGATCACGCTGGCCATCACCGAAATACCCAGCGGTGTCATTGCCGATGCGCTGGGACGCCGCAGGACGCTGGTCACCTCGTTTGGTCTTTACATCCTTTCTTTCGTCCTGTTTTATTTTGCCGGTCATTTCATTTGGTTTGTCGCTGCCATGCTTGTTTTCGCCCTTGGCGACGCATTCCGTACAGGTGTACACAAAGCCATGATCTTTGATTACCTGAAACGAAACAACCGGGAAGACCAGAAAGTGAATTATTACGGGCACACGCGTTCCTGGTCACAGGCAGGAACAGCCTTATCGTCGCTCGTTGCAGGATTTATCGTGTTTTATACGGGTAGTTTCCGGCTTATCTTCCCCGCAACAATAATCCCTTACATTGTGGACATGTTCTTGGTGTGGTCTTATCCCAAATATCTTGATGGCAAAAACGTTCCCTTTTCCGTTTCCCTTATTGCCAGAGAGTTCAAAGAAGTACTTGTTGCCTTTTTCTCCGCCTTCAGAAAGCTGACTTTTATCCGTGTTCTGACCAGCTCATCGCTTTACACCGGTTATTACCGGGCCGTCAAAGATTATATCCAGCCGCTTCTGAAACAATATGCCCTGGCGCTTCCCGTCCTTGCTTTCCTTAACTCTGACCAGAAAGTGGCCGTTACGGTAGGCAGCATTTATTTTGTCATTTATTTGCTCACAGCCGTTGCCAGCCATAATGCCGGCAGGTTCACTGCCTTGTTTTCCGACTATTATAAAGCCATGAACCTTACCATTGTCATCGGGTTGTTTGCCGGAATAATAACAGGGATTGTTTTTTCACTGGATATTTATGTGGCGGCTATCGTCGGTTTTGTGATTATACTGGTCATTGAGAATTTACGCAAACCTGTTGGTATGGCCCTGGTTGCCGACCTCTCCAGGCAGGAATCATGGGCGACTACCCTGTCGGCAAGCTCACAGGCAAAATCGTTGATCACTGCCATGCTGGCTCCGCTTATCGGCTGGCTGGCCGACAAATTCAATCCGGGGAGCGGAATTGCCATAGCCACCCTTCTGTTGTTGCTCATCTTCCCGTTGTACAACCTGAAAGCAGATCATCGAAATAAATAACCACCTTTCGGTTTTCTGGTTACAGTCATAAATTTTGTATTTTTACCCACCGAATCTAAATGGCAATCCTATGAGAAAAAGTTTATTTTGGTTATCCCTGTTTTGCTTTTCTTTAATAACAAGCTTAACCAATGCCCAGACAGGCAATAATTTATTTTTTACTTTTTTAAATCCCGACCCTTCAAAATCCCTGACCACCGTTTCGCTGGGAAGCAGTATCCAGCAACAACATGATCAGTACATCAACAATTTAATGGATAGTAAAACGGTTAAAGCCAGCGGGAAAACAGAAAGAGGCGGTTATATCCTGATCACGCACTCCAATGATATAGACGAGGCAAAAAAAATAGTGGAAGCTGACCCGTTGGTTACCTCAGGCGGTTATACTGTTGAGACTTATCCTTTGATGGTGGCTAACAACTGGGTGTGCGGACCACGGAAACCCTATAAAACGGTTCAGTATCAACTTGTGCGGCTCTTGTTCAATGATGATTATTTTGGCGACCTTGATAAAACGGCACGTGAAAACAGGATTTTCATGGCCAATCTGAATAATAAAAATGATTTTGTGATGATGCAGGGCAATTTCAGTATTTACAACGAAGGTGTCCTGATCTTAGATGTCCCGACAAAAGAACAAGCCGAAAAGATCATCAAAAAGAATCCTGCCGTCAAACAGGGGCAGATACTCTATGATATCAAAACGTTTTCCATTGCCGAAGGCACTTTCTGCAGGCCGTAGAGGGTAGATGGTGCTATTGCTCGACTGTTCGATTGTTTCCCGCGTCTGCGGGATTCGACTGCTGAGTTCCCTCCACCCCTTAAAAAACACAATTAACCTTTTGCTGCCACAGGCATGTTCACGGCACAATTCACCCATTAACCTAACTTTATTTGTTAATTTTTTGTTAAAATCACACGATGAATAACTTCTGACCTCACATTAACAGTACCTTGGTAAAAAATAGCGGTCAAGCGTTTTTGTGTCTCATCATTTTCATAACCATTTTAAAATCCGGCAAACACAATTGATCTCAAGGACCCAGGTTACATATCTGATTTTGTTTTTTGCAGTCGCTGTTTCCTGCTGCGGACAAAATCTGCAATTTGAACAATTGACTTTCAAAGAGGGATTGCCATACGATCAGATTACTGCGCTGCTGCAAGACAAACAGGGTTTTTTGTGGATCGGCACCGAAGACGGACTGATGCGCTACGACGGGCGGAATATAAGAGAATACAGGCACCTGGCCGGCGACACAAACAGCATAAGTAACAATACCATAAGATGTATGTTTGAAGACAGTTCGGGCCGGATATGGGTAGGTACCGATATGGGCCTGAATGTTTATTCCCCCGAAAAGAACCGTTTCAGGCGTTTTATTTTCAGTGACACGAACAACAATATGGCGAGAAATTATATCATTGATGTCATAGTTGACAAAATGAATCAGGTTTGGTATTGCACCTATTCCGGGCTCTATCTGATGGATCGGAAAACATCGGAGATCCGTCATTTCCTTCCCGACTCAAACAATATACATTCAATTCCCGATGTTGTTGTCTGGCAGATATTTGAGGACAAAAAAGGAAGACTGTGGTTCGGGACAAACAATGGTCTGGCTGTTTATAACAATGACGGGAGCTTTAATTTTATACAGTATTTACCTGACTTCAACAATCCTTCAGGATTGCAAACGGATAAAGTATGGGCATTCTGCGAACAGCAGGACAGTACGATCTGGATTGGCTCATACGACGGACTGTTCAGGGTTGACGAAAAAGACGGAAAGCTCATTTTTACAAATTATATTCATGACCCGGGATGCCAAAACTGTTTGAGTTATAATTACGTTGAATGTTTGACGGCTGGTTCGGACAATACAATTTACGCGGGCACATGGAATGGCGGTTTCAACGAGATCAGGATAGGAAATGAAACCCCTGAATTTTATCATTACAAAGCAGCCCCTGAAAATCTTCACGGCATCAGCCACAACAATATCACTTCCAGTTTGATTGACCGTTCGGGTGTGTTGTGGGTTGGCACCATGGCAGGCTTGAATCGTGCTTCACTGGCAGGCGAAAAATTTAAAACGGTATTTAAAGATGCCCGGAACACAAGCTATGGGTCGGCTTTCCATGTCAATGCTATTTTAATTGATAATAACAACAATTTATGGGTCGGAACACGAGGAGATGGATTGTTATTTTTACCTGACGAAAAAGTTATCAAATCGGATTATCGTTTTACAATATTTACAAGCGGTAACAGCGGCCTCTCCCACAACAATATTTACGGTCTTTTTCAGGATGAAAACGGGGAAATCTGGGTCAATACATATAATGCCCTGAACAGGATAAGCCTTGACCGGAACGGACTACCCGGATCATGGCGGTATTATGATTCCGGCGATGGCCTTTCCCACCGGTTTACAAACGATATTTTAAAAGTAAACGATTCTTTGTACTGGGTAGCCACTTATGGGCAGTTATCAAAGATGAGCATTGATCCGAAAAACAGGAATAACGTATCATTTAAAAATTATGATATGGACTTAACCCGTAATGATGCCTTGGTGAACGCTTTAACATACTCCCTTTGCCTCGACCGGTACGGCCAGTTGTGGATAGGTACTTTTGGAGGTTTGAGTAAACTGGTGTCCGGCGATGGGGAAGGAACTTTTGAAAATTATACATCTGATCAAGAAAAAGGTAGTATTGGGGGGACACGGGTTGGTGTATTATTTTGTGACAGCAAAGGCAGAATGTGGGCCGGAACGGAAGGTGGTCTGAGTTATTTTAATCAAAAATCGGCTGATGAAAGAGTGAGCTTTCAAACATTTGGAATTGAAAGTGGTCTGCCTAATGAAGTCATCAAGTCAATTCTGGAAGATGATGAGGGAAACCTGTGGATAAGCACCAATCGCGGCCTGGCTGTTTTTGATGTTAAACGAGCCCTGTCGGGTCAAAAACCTGTGATCAGGGTTTATGACGTTAACGATGGCTTACAGGGGAATGTTTTCATTTCGCGTTCTTCTTTTAAAGATCGTTCCGGCTTGCTGTACTTCGGGGGAACCAATGGTTTCAATATCATCAATCCCAAAAACATTCCTGAAAACAAGCGGCCACCGGAAACGGTATTTACTGATCTCAAACTATTCAATCAATCGGTTTTCCCGTCCGATTCTACAGGGGCGCTCCTGAAAAAGGCAATAAGCCATACCGACACCATTGTTTTCTCGCACCTTCAAAATAATTTCACTATTGAGTTTGTTGCATTGGATTTTGTGAAGCCGGTAAAAAATGAATATGCCTATTATCTTGAAGGCTACGAAGAAGACTGGATTTATTCCGGCAAAAGAAATTCCGCCACTTACACCTATCTTCCTCCGGGCGAATATGTTTTCAGGGCAATGGGAACAAATAACGATGGTGTCTGGTCGAATAATCCTGCCGAAATTCTCATCATCTCTTTACCACCTTTCTGGAAAACATGGTGGGCTTTTTTGGCCTATGCATCTGCTTTTATTATTATCATTGCAACATTTATCCGCTACCGCATAAAAGTGGGCCTCCGCGAAATTGAAAAGAAAAAAGCCATAGAAGTTGCCAGGTACGAAGAGCGCGAACTGTTACGGAAGAAAAATGCAGCGGATTTTCATGATGAACTGGGACATCAATTAACTAAAATTTCTTTATTCCTTGAACTCGCAAACCGCCAGGAAAACATTCAGTCATCAGTTAGCAAATATCTCGACAAAGTGAAAGAAAACACAAAAGGTTTGTCAGATGGTATCCGCGACCTGATATGGACAATTGACCCAAAAAACGACAACCTTTATGAAATACTCAGCAGGTTGAGGGATTTTGGCGACCAGTTATTCGAGTTTTCCGAGATCACATTTCGGGCAAATCAGGTAAATCGTGAACTCAGTAAATTTGAAATTAAAGCCGATACAAGAAAGCACCTTTTATTGTTGTTCAAAGAGGCGATGAACAACACGATGAAGTATTCCGGGGCCAATCGTGCCAAACTCAATGTATCAGTAGGTAAGCAGTATATTGAGATATTTTTTAAAGACAATGGTAAAGGGTTTAATATCAATCAGGTTAAAAAAGGTTATGGGTTAAAAAATATGGCAGAAAGGGCAGAAAAAATTGGTGCTGTTTTTACGCTCACCTCATCCGGCAAAAAGGGCACAATGGTAAAAGTGATGCTTGAACCGGACAACTAAGCTAATGGTAGTTTTTACGGTAAAAGAAAAATTTACCCCAAATGGGGGATGCGGAAAGGAGTTTATGGATATAGTTTTGTCGGGAACTTTAAAACAAAATATTATGAGCTTACAAAAAACACTACTCTTTGTCGCAATTGTAATCATTAGTTTATTGGGATGCAAAAAAAGTGCAACTTCTGCTGATCCGGAAAATGGCAGCGGAACCATGAGCGCCACTATTGACGGAGTTGACTGGAAAGCAGTAAAAATCACCCTCGCTGTCTGGACCAGCGGCCAGCTTCATATTAAAGGGGAAGCCGCAGACGGTTCACTGATCCAACTCAGTTTGTTGGATGTTGACCAGGCCGGAACCTATCATGTTGGCGGGATATCTTCTGTAAACAGCGCGCTTTTTGAAGATGCTGACGAAAAGGGTTGGATGACAACCGTGCTTACACCTGAAGGGACTGTGGAAGTCACAAACCTGACGTCTTCGGGTACAAAAGGGACATTCAGCTTTACCGGTTCGGATGCCGTGACAGAAAAAAACATTACAAATGGAAAATTTGACGTTAAGTTCTGAGAATGCAAAACGTAAATTCCAAAACTCAAAATGTAATTCAATAAAACGTGACAACCGAAAACATATCTGTTTCTATTGTTGAAGACAATGACGAAATCAGGCAAACAATCGCCCTGATCATTGACGGGACACCCGGATTTAACTGCAAACATTCCTTCGAGAATGCTGAGGCTGCCGTTAAGGAAATCCCGGATTTAGCTGTTGATGTGGTATTAATGGATATTGATTTGCCGGGTATTTCAGGGATCAGCGGCATGAAGAAGATCAAGGAAAAATGCCCGGAAATTGACTTCATCATGCTGACTATCCACAAGGATAGCGATATTGTTTTTCGGTCGCTGTGTGCCGGCGCTTCCGGTTACCTTGTTAAAGAAACTCCCCCCGCTGAATTATTGCGAAGCATCCGTGAGGTTTATAATGGAGGTGCCCCGATGAGCACCTCCATTGCCCGCAAGATCATTGATTCTTTTCACCGGAAAGTGAAAAGCCCGTTGAGCGAAAGGGAATCGGAAATATTGCAATTGTTGTGCGACGGGCTCAATTACAAAGCCATTGCCGAGGACAAATTCATCAGCCCTGCAACGGTCAAAACACACATCAAAAACATTTACCGGAAGCTGGAGGTGAACAACCGGGCCGAGGCGGTCAGCAAAGCCCACAAACAAGGATTAACTACCTGATCTTTTTTGCCATCTGAAAATCCCCCATACGGGGTATAATTACAACCCTTCGTAAATATAATTTTACACAATACCTGAGTACATTTTAAAGCATTTACAAATAACCACTAAAAACTATTTATTATGAAAATCTTATCTTTTTTTTGCAGGATTACTTTGATACTGCCCATCCTTATGTCAGGCAGTTTGATTTGGGCACAAAATACTAACTGGGCTTTTCATGCCCCGGGTATAGGGGGAAATTCACCCACCAGCCCCCTGGTTGAAAACTGTGTTGACCGCGATTTACAGGGGAATATCATTGTGGCAAGCACCACAGTTGACAGCATTCAGTTTGGCCCGTTTGCTTTTGCAGGATTTCAACCCTTTCCACCTAACCCCCTTTTTACAGAGAATGCCTACTTTTCCAAACTAAATTTTTCCGGCGGAGTTTATTGGGTAAGTAAGATTGAGGCATCTGTGCTTTCAAGGATTTATGACTTAAAAGTGGATCAGGCAGGAAACATCTTTGTGATTGGAAACGTGATTGGAGATGCTACATTTGACACAGTAACCGTATTGGATGCGGAAGAACTGTTTTTAGCAAAATATGGAACTGACGGCCATCTCAAATGGGTAACACTTACCGAATCGCCCCCGACAACCACTCAACGTCCGCAAGGCAGGGCATTGGCCATTGGCGAGGATGGTAATGTTTACATCAGCGGATTCATGTCAAAATTGAGTAATTTCCAGAATATACAACTGGATGTAGGCAGTGAATCCCATTTTTTTATGGCAAAGTATTCAACAGATGGAATTGTACAATGGGCAAGAGGCTATGGTCTGGCCAGCCCGATTGCACAAAAAATTGGTGCCGATCTTGATGGTGATAACAATATTTATCTTACAGGCACTACAGTTGGTGTTTCTGTATTTGACACCATCACTGTTGATGCCAACGGCATGGGTACTTTTTTTCTTGCAAGGTTTAATGATGATGGTAACATTGCATGGATAGACCTGATTAAAAATAACGATGTCAATAGTTCAAGGCTGGTATTGAACAGACAATTTAATCAAATATATGTCACAGGTTACTTTAGTTTTGAAACCGTTTCTTTCGGTAATTTTACATTGACTGCTCCGGTTTATCCCGGTAGAACTTTCTTCCTGGCTAAATACGATGCTGATAAAAATATTTTGTGGGCAAAAGCCAATGGCGGGGATGTGAAAGTCGTTAGAGGAAAATCCATAGATATTTCTCCTGACGGGAGTGTATTTATAAGTGGCGATTATGGCGATGCCAGTCAAACAGGTGTAGGTGTTGTATTTGGTGAAGGTACAAATGCAGTTACGCTAAAGAAAAAAGGGACGTATGATGGATTTATGGTTAAATATAAATCCGATGGAACCGTAGATTGGGGCAAAGCATTTTCCGGGCCCGAAAACGATGATGCTAAAGCAGTATGTGCCTACAGTAATGAAATTGGTGTGGTAACAGGAATTATGGTGGACAGTATTTATATTGGTGATACCGCCTTCTTCTCGAAGCCGGTGGATTATGCGGGAAATTTTTACCTGGCTTCGTGTGACGGGAGCAGTGTACCGTCGTGGATATTTGACTCTCATGCTGAAAATGCCGGATTTCAGCTTTTTCCCAATCCGGCTTCCGGTCATGTGTCTGTTGTGTTGGATGATTGGAATCCAGGAGAAGTGATTGTGAATATTTTCAACGCAAACGGGCAGCTTGTTAATAACACAACAGCTTCCACAGGAAGAATTCAATTGGATATCAGTACATTGTCATCCGGGTTATACTTAGTGTATCTGATGGATGATAATGCAAAACCGTTGGGAAGCAGGAAACTTCTGGTGAAATAGGAAATTGTTTTCCATCCGATAATCGGGCCGTCCTAAAGGGTGGCCCTTTTTATTTTCAACTTCTGCCAGGCAACCCAATCCACCACCAATTCGCTATTCCACTATTCCATTATTGAGTCCACTCCGAAAAGTAAAAAACTTCCCCTCCTCCCCTCAAACAACACGATTAACCTTAAACTGCCACAGACATGTCCCCTGTACAATCCCCTATTTTCTCTTTTTCAGTTTCCAATCAAACCGATTTACTTTTACTTTTGTATCAATTGAATTGCAACCAAAGTTCAATTAGGATTGTTTTATAAAAAAATCAGTTTATCCAAAAACCAGTTAAGCCATGAAAAAAATATTCATTTTGCTGACACTTATTCCTTATTTTTATTTGTTACCGGCACAGAATGAAAACCGCGATGTCCAGACATGGACAATTGTTGCCACCTATACCATTCCCGGCAAAGCTTCCGGCCTGGCATGGGACGGAACCTACCTTTACAGCGGCTTGTATTCCGCACCGGGTGACGACAATAAGATATACAAGATTGACCCTTCCGACGGAAGTTACACATTGCAATGCCAGGGGCCTTTCGACAAAGCCTATGGCCTGACTTACGATGAGGGCAGCGGCAATCTCTGGACAACCGAGCATCCGGGAGCTTACGACCCGGGAAACGCCATCGAATTCGATATGAATGGCAATTATGTTTCGGAATTTGAGTTGCCTGCCACTTACTTTTCGGGTATTGCCTATGATGATGGCGATTATTGGGCAACTTGTTATTACAATCCGGATGGAGAAGCTTATAAACTGGATGCTTCCGGAAATATTCTCGACCAGTTCGCCACTCCCGGACAACAACCCTGGGACATCTGCCTGGAAGGTTCCTACCTGTGGATTGCCGATTACAACGATGACTCACTTTATAAAATAGACCAGAACGGAACTTTGATCGAAAGTCATGCATCCGAAAACATTAAACCTGCCGGTATTGTTTATGACGGCACCTACCTCTGGTATGTTGACGGCGGGTTGAATGTGGACAGCAAATTATACAAGATTGACTTGGGCGGCAGCGGCAACCCCGACATCAATGTCCCCGTAACCGAGCATGACTACGGCATTGTTACTGTGGACAGCACCTCTACATGGGCCTGCCTGATACAAAACAACGGCAGCGCAGCCTTGCAGGTAACTTACGGCAACATCTCCGGACCACAATCGGAATATATCGGATGGCCAACCGGGAGCTCTTTTACAGTGGATGCCAACAGCACCTATACTATGTACATCAGCTATACCCCCGGCGCAACCGGCACACTTGACGTCATAGCCACACTCGAAACCAATGACCCGGTAACACCTGATATTGATCTGACCCTGACCGGCACGGCTGTTAATCCCGGCCCTTTCCTTTACCTGCCGAAAGATTCAATGGATTATGGCGAAGTCAGGATCGGCGCCACCACAAGGTGGGAAATGGAGGTCACCAACATGGGCAGCGAAGACCTGACCATCAGCGGCATCACTTTTGATGACAGCCGTTTTTACCTGGAACAGCGCGACACACTGCCTGATACCATCTCACCGCTGGAGACTGTCATTCTCGGAGTCTGGTTTCATCCTGATTCCAGGGAACCCGTTACGGCAACCATGACCATTACCAGCAACGACACAACACAGAACCCCAAAGATGTGCCTCTGACCGGTGAAGGGCTGGATAAAGACTGGCCGATGGGTGATGTGTTCTGGAATTATACAATTACCGACCTGTACGACAGCAGCCCGAAAGCCATCATTAAAATCGGTGACGTGACAGGTGACGGAGTAGGTGATGTAATAATTGCCTCCGAAGATGATTACATCAGGTGCTTTAATGGCAATTCAGATGGTACAGGGGACATAATCTGGGAAACAAAGATCTATGCAGGTGCGGTTTATTCTCAAAACGGACTGACAACCATCGAAGACATCAACGCCGACGGTTATGAGGATGTGATAGTCGGTACCGCATGGGGCGACCGTTCCGTCATTGCCCTGTCCGGATATTCCGGCAAGATCATCTGGAAACATCAGACCAATGAATATGGCGGCGGCGGATGGGTTTACCAGGTGGATGCCCGTTATGATTACGATGATGACGGTATTACCGACGTGTTGGCAGCCACGGGTAATGATGGCAACGGGACAGGACCAATACGTGCATATTGCCTGGAAGGACGTACCGGAAACACCATCTGGGAAAGACCGCTCGGCGGCCCTGTCTTTTCAGTTATCGGTGTTGAAGACTTTACCGGAGACGGCCAGGCCGATGTCATTGCCGGTGCATCCAATTCAAATGAAACAGAAGGATATGCTTATGGTATTGACGGAGCAAACGGCAACCAGAAATGGCAGTTTGTTGCCCAGGGGACATCTGTCTGGGCGCTGGCACAACTGGATGATGTGGACAACTCGGGCACAAAAGATTTCATGCTGGGTGATTTCAGCGGACAGTATTACATCGTTGACCCCGCTTCACTGCTTATACTTTATACCAGCGGAATCGGAAATTATCTCATCCTTCGGTTTGAGGTACTTGACGATGTAAACAACGACGGATTTAAAGACGTGCTGCTTGCCCATAGCGGCCCCAAAGCCATTATCCTGAATGGCGCCGGAGGAGGAATGTTTGTCAATACACCCATTAACGATAAATCGTGGTGTGTGGCCCGTACAGGAGACCTAAGCGGTGACGGGATTAACGATATCCTTGTGGGGACACTTTATTCGAATAATTATGCATACATGATCAACGGTTCACACGGCAATGTCATGTTCGATACAAATTACGGCGAGGCCGTAGATGCCATCGGCAGCATCAGCGATGTCAATAACGACGGTTCCATGGAAATGGTCGTGGGCGGCAGGAACGGCAAAGTGACCTGCTATTCGGGCGGAGAGGATGCTTCAGTGGGAATTATCAAAACCCCGAAACCTGAAACAGGTCAGCTTTCTCATGGTGTTTATCCAAACCCGTTTAACCGGACAACAACCATTTATGTGGAACTTGAAAAACCGGAACACCTGATCATTAATGTTACCGGTCAAAATGGAAAATTGTTGAAAAAACTGGCTGACAATGAGTTTCAGGAAGGAAGGCATGAGTTCCGCGTTGATGCCTCCGGGTTGAATTTGAAAAACGGTATTTATATCTATAACATCATCACAGGCAAAACAAAAGTTTCCGGCAAGCTGGTGGTGGTGAATTAATTAAAGGAATGTTTTGAAAAAAATACTCGTCTTCGGGGGAAG
>CAZMOS010000060.1:0-20179 GCA_964567945.1 uncultured Lentimicrobiaceae bacterium | reverse complement strand
GTATCCAACATATCCATCCGGGCTACCTTTTCAACTTTTATGCGTACCGGAGGATGGTCTGTTTTTCCGGATGGAGGCGGCTGGCTGCAGGAACCAAGCATTGCGATGATCAGGAATATTATTAATGTTCGGTTAATATTCATAATTCTTTTTTTATCCCAGCCTTAATCCCGATGACTATCGGGAGGGTAACTGATTTGTTTCACCCCGACCTGAAGGACGGGGTAACTGATATGTTTCATTATAATTATATTAATTCTTTATCAGTTTCCCCGCCATTCATGGCGGGGTTTTTGTTCTTTAATCATTTTAATTCCATCCAGTCATTCAACCTTACATTCTTTTGTCTTTCCATATTTAATTCCTTCCAAACCTGACAGGACGCCATCACGTCAGCCTCCGGAGACCTGTCAGGTTGAGTTCCTCCATTCTTCTATCATTTACGCCTTCCACTTCCCAATTCAGCGATCTTAATCACCTGGTTTGTTGTAATGTAAAACTCGATCAGGTTCATGGTATATTGGAGCCTCGTTTCTTCAATGGCCAATTGTGTGCTTGTCAGGCGTTGCTGTGCCGAAAGGTAATCCAGGTTGGTTGAAATGCCTGCTTTGTAGTTTATTTCGGCAAAACCGACGGCCTGTTCGGTAATGGATTTTCTTTGCATTTGCAAATCCAGGACGCCTTTCAGGCTCACCAGTTTCTCATACACCTTAGCAAGATGGATCATCAGTTCACGTTTCACATTTTGCTTTTGTGAAATCAGTGATTCCGTAATGGACTTCGACCATTGTTTTTTGTATCCTGATTCGTGGCCGTAATAAATCGGAATGGCAATGCCGGCATCCACGCGCCAGTAATTTCCGTCTCCGGTAGGGTCGCCATCGCCAAAATATCCTCCGCCCAGCACAACATGAGGTATCTGCATGGCAGTGATTTCCCGCGTCCGGTATTGCTGTGCTTTCACCCTTGAATCGTAAGATGCAATCAAAGGATTGTCAGCCAATACATCAAGCGACACCTGCGGAAGGGGGGGGCCGGTAATGGCATCCACATGTAACGAAGCAAGATGTAAACTATCGGCATTTTGCCATCCCAGGAGCCGGGCAAGCTCGTTTCGCAGATTTTTACGAACAATGGCCAGACGAGCGGTATCTTCCTGCAGTTTCACCATTTCCGATTCGGTTTGCAACAAATCAAGGCGTGTGCGGGTACCGGCTTTCCACATGCCACGGGTTAATTCACGATGCCGCTGTAGAAAGACAATTCTCACAGCCAGTATCTCGATTTGCTTTTTAACCTGAAGGATGCTGATGTACAAAGACGTGGAACGCCCGATAACATCAAGGCGGTTTTGCTCCTTTTCCAGCCTGCGGGTTTCGATATCCTGCAGGGCCGAGCGTCCGGTTTTCTGAATGAGGTCGCCCAACGACCAGTCGGCATGAACGCTCGCCCATACCTGGTTGAAATAATAAGGTTGCAAAAACCGGTTTTCCATGGTAAGGGCTCCTCCGATTTTTGGGATAGCCTGTGATTTTAGGAGTGAGGCTTCTTTTTCGGTTGCGGATATCAGATGTTCATCTGCCTGCAATTGAAAACTGTTTTGTTCCGCCCGGAGGATGCAATCTTCCAAAGTAAGTACCGGCAATGATTGCGCAGACAAAACCATTGTCCAAAAGCTGGTACTTATAATTATCAGTAGCTTTCGCATAAGTTTCTTTGAAAAAGACCAAAATTAGGATTTTCCCTGATGAGACTTACGAAAGTGATATTTTTAGTTGTTATCATTTTCTTCGTCGCCCTCTTTCCCGTTCTCCTTTTTAGCTTCTTTTTTTACAATTTTTCCATCAGGTGAAATGGCAACTTCAATTTCTTTATCGCCTTTTTCAAGTTGAATTTCAAATACTTTTCCCTCAACAGTTTTTGAAACATCAGCTTCTTCAATTTTGTATCCTTTAAATTCTGTGTCAAGTGTGTTTTTTACATCTGCAGGAATTTCTGATTTTTCAATCTTATACTCGGTTTCTTTCCACGTTCCTTCCGTGCTGAAATTTGCCGAGTATTCTTTCCCATTCATTTTAAATTCGGCTTCCCACTCTTTTGCATTTTCTTTATCCCATTTTATTTTTGTGGCATCTGGGAATTTTTGATTAAAAGACGTCTTCACTTTTACAGGAACATCTTTGCTTTTTTGTGCGCATGCATTTAAGCTAAACATGGCCACGACAGCAATCATTAAAAATAAGTTTTTCATTTTTTAAAGTTTTTAAATTAATAATACATCAAAAGTAAAATCCGACTCTAAAGGAAATTTTAAGAATAGGAACCTTTTGAAATTTAACCATTAGTTTTTCCATAATACCCCCTGGCAATTTCATCGGATTAGGATTTTCTCCGCATTCTAACCGGATTATTTCCGGCCATATTTTACGAGGAACAAATCTTCTTCCCTGATGAGCCCAACGCCCGGTGCATAATATTTGTATTCCTGTTCATTGGGATTTAAACCTGAAGTTTCCTTTGTTTTCAGGCAAGGGCTAAAATGCCCTGCCGGGGTGGTTAATTCTTCGGATGATGAAATGATTTCGGCACGGTCCATAGCTTTTTCAGGAGCAATTTCCTGATAGTAACGTGCACCAGCCAGTATTCTTCCAGGCATTAATATACCGGCTTTGTTGCCTGGTTCATCGGCACGCCATGCACCTTCATGGTTGATAATCTTACCGTTTTCATAAATGTCGACCTCCTCTCCAAAGTAAAAAATGTCAGCCGTTTCCTTACAAAAAGCCAGATAATTCCTTGATATCTCCACCAGTTCGCCATTTACCATCTCTTTCTCTTCCATTATCCGTGTTTCAATATTTCCCACTTTTTCTAATTCGTCGAGAATAGTAATTTCGAGGCGTCCGCTATCCTCTCCATCCTTACCTTCAAGGATAAGCTGGTAACCGGGTTCTAAAATAAAATATGTATTCTTCCCGGTACTTGAAAAAGTATATTGATCCATGTTGAATTCGTCAGTAAAACCCAAAGTTTCATGATGTTCATGACCTTCTTTAACTGACTCCCCGTAATGTTCTTCACTTTCTTCAGCCCCTTCATTTTCCTCTTCCATTTTCTGTTTCAGTATTTTTCCATTCTTTTCAATCAACACTTCCATATCTTCCTCATCACCTTCCAGTTTAATTTCAAACCCAATGGCTTCAGGTGATTCAAGATATTCGGCTTCTTCAACTTCATAATCTTTGAATTGGGATTTCAGGGTTTCTTTTACAGCAGCGGGAATATCTTCATCTTCAATCTCCGTTTCCGTTTCCAGCCATTTTCCATTCTGGTCGAAAGTGGCCGACATCTCTTTTTCATTCATTTCAAATTCTGCTTCCCATTCATTTTTTTCTTCCATATCCCAGTCCACTTTTTTGGCGCCGGGATATTTCTGATTAAATGCGGATTTTACTTTTTCAGGAACTTTCTCCTGTTCACAGGAACTAAAGCTGAAGGCAATGAGCAGGCTCATGCCGATGATCAGTGTTTTCATGGTTTTGTGTTTTTTTGGTGAAACAATGGCACGAAAGTAACAGAAGAATCTAAAGGAATTTTGAAGTAAATTACTTATTTCGAAATGCGGTATCCAATATTCCACTCGATAAAATCAGAAATATGAAACTGATAGGCTCGAAGGTTTAATCCAACATAAAAGTTTTTGTAGAAATTGTATTTTAAACCAACACGTTGATAAAATACCGGACTCTGATTTTTTAATTTTTTCCTGTAAATGTAAAAAGATGGTTGAATAATAACCGAAACTTTGTTAATGACAAGTTCATAAGACGGGAAGATGCTCACCTGCAATTTATCAATAAATGCCCTGCCGCTTATTTGTAACTGGCCATTATCCACAGCTATCTGTGCATTAACTGAGCCATCATAAGAAAAATCAATGCCAAAACCAATTTTCGACTTGTAACTGACCTGACGATTGAAAAGTGTTGATAATCCAAATACATAATAACTTTCACCTTCATATTTTTCGGAAGCCGCAATGTTAAGACTATCGTAAATAATATTTTTAAGTCCAAAAAAAGCGGAAAGATATAATTCGTTCTTTTTTTTAAATGCAGGTATGTTTTGTTTAATGAATTGTAGTTTTGACTTATAAAGCCGGTATTTAAGACTTATTTTTGGTGCAATGGTATTCAATCCATAGTTTGGCTCTTTCAACCTGCCATTGGAAAAATGGGTTAAACTAAAACCCAAACCGAGAGAAAATCTTTTGGGTAACTGATATTCTACCTTTATACCTAAATCAACATATACGGTATATTTTGCACCGATGGCATTATTGTAGGTATTTGAAGGAGAGTAGTTTTTCCAGTTAAAAGCAACCCCAAAACCAGCTTCATAATTAAGTGTAAATTTCTCCCATCTATGAAAAGGTGCTGTAAAATAGCAGTAGATAGCTATGGGTAAACCTATTTCTTCAGGATTATGGAAATCGACGAGATAAAGGCCAAGCCCGTATTCCGGATAATTGTAAACTTGCTCCCAAAGTTTTATACCAACAGTTTGTTTTGTGAATTTTGTGGAAAATGTTTGAAAAGCATTTATTTTTTCATTTTCTGCATTGTTGCCACTTACAAAATCATTGGTTGGAAAAACGTAACCATTTTGATATGAAAACTCCAACGAAAAAGGTTTTGCATTTTTCGGTAAGTCCTGGTAATTTGTTTGGGCAGAATTCTGAAAAGGTAACAGGATTGTGAGTAAAATTACGATCTTCGTTTTTACAAAAACAACAAACTTCCCCATGTAAGGAAAGTTTGTATTAATTATATCAACTATATGAGAAAAATAATTATTCTCCTTCAGCATCTATATAATTTGACAAATTGGCTTCAAAAATGACAAGTAGATTAGTATTATTGTTGTTGTCAATAAGAATTTCATTATTTGTGATGGTTGCCGAAGCAAAATCAATCCCACTCACCCAGGCATTAACATCAAATACAATGTCAACAACAACTGTGGTGTTAACCGTTACAGTAATCCCATCTCCTGCCAGGGGTAACTGAATTTGTTGGGCGAAAGCTGATATGATGGTATAAGGAGTTACAGTGCCATCAGCAGCTGTATAATTACCACTGATTACGATTGAACTACCGAAGAAAGGATCAATTGAGGCTGTCTGGAAATAAAAATCAACTTTTTTAAATGTTCCCGGATATACATCAACCTGACCAATTGAAGCTGAGCCTCCTGTAATATCGAGATTATAGGGGCCGGCCAATAAAATATCACCGTTGTCGGATTCTGAGCCACCGTTATCATTTCCATTATCATTACCGCCATTGTCGTTATTTCCTCCATTCACATTCTCACCATCATTACCTGAATTCTCTTCAATCTGCAAATTGGCAATATTTACATTTGCAGCCGTAATGCTATAATCCTGTGTCGACTTGTGACTGGCAGTTCTTGTAACTGCTTTCAGTACAACAGTTGTGGATTTTGTCAAGGCAGGATTTGTCACCCTTGGTGCTGTTTTGTTACAAGCATTTAAACCAATAATTGCCAACAGTAAAGCAATTGCTGAAATTAATTTTAATGTTTTCATGACTTTGAAATTTTAATTGTTTAATTGTTCTTTAAAGAATGTATTTATCTAAATAGATTTACATTAATTAAAAAGGTTGGGTTTACAAACCGGATTTTATAATTTGTACTTCACCCCCAGTTTCACACCTACTGTATAGGGATATGTTTTAACCGGTATCTCTTTGGTAAATGATGTTATAAAAGTTGTAAACCGGGGATTAACTACAAAGCTGAATTTAGAACCTATTGACTGTTCATATCCTATACCTATCATAAAAGAAAAATTGCTTTCCTTTATTCCTGTTATATTGTTTGTGGTAATTGTAAAGTCACCGTTATAGTCTTCAGCTTGCCAGTTCACATCTGTTGAAACTAAAAAGTTGTAACTTATTCCGCCCGTTAAAAAAAAGTTTTTGGATAGTTTGTATTCTATATCAACAGGAATATTTATAAATGAATAGATTTTGGATGATTCTAAAAAATTTGTGTCACTTATAGGTATCGAAGAATGAATAATTAAATCATCCTTGCCAATTGAGGTATAAGCATAATAGCCGTTTTGATTATCAGTTGTTAAATAAAAACTGCTTATTTTCATTTTTTGCGAATATTGAGCATATTCTACACCAGTCGTAATAATCCATTTTTTGTTTAGCTCATAAGACAATTGCACTCCTGCTGAAAAGTTGAAACTACCCTTTTCATGTTCATTGAAATATGTTTTATCCATATCCGGAACAGAGTAGGCTGTATTTGGAATTAGTGTTCTGAACGAATATTGGGGTGTGGCATAAATGCTTATAGAAAACCTTTTCTTCAGATGCTTTTTTTCAAAGCCCTTATTCCTTTTATTTTTCCCTGCATTGTTTTCAACGATTTCCTGATTAGCCGAAACACTATTCTTTTCAGATGTTTGCGCTGCAGTCATTAGTTTTTCATTTAGTGGAGTTTGCTTTTCAGTATCATTTCTATTAATTCCTTCCTTCCTATTTTCATATAACAATTCATGTTCCATTAATGCTTCAACAACAAAACCAAGGTTGAGCTTATCGATTGTGCTAATATTTGCTTTGTTATTATTTCCATTGATAATATTATTTTTTGTCAGCATATTATCTGCGGCAGAATATTGTTCATCACCGGCTTTTGCATTTGTCAAAGTTTTATTGTTATCAGTATTAGTATTTTCTACATTTTTTGGAATGTTATCATTCAGCACACTGCTTTTATTTCCATTTACATTGTTTTCAAATGCAGTGTCATTTTCGACAAAAACCTGATTTTCATTTGTAAATCCACTATCAACAGAAACCATATTGTTTATGGAATCTTTTCCTGATGAAATAATGGTTTTCTCAATATAATTATCCGGTTCTGTGTTTCCGGTTTTTGTTTTATTGATCGAAACCTCAAAATAAATTATTGTACTTATCAGAGCTGCTGCCAATACTGCAACAGCAATCTTTAGTTTGGAGATACTATGGTAATTCACAGAAATATTAGCAAACTTTAGTTTTTGATGAATTGTTTCCCATAATTCCCGGGATGGTTCTATGCTATCCTTCGCATATTTCTTCCTGAAAAACTCATCAAACTCATCATTATTCTGTAGATTTATTTTCATGCGCCATTCGGTTTAATTGTAACTTCAGTATTGAGTAATGTTATTTTTTGTTGTAGAATTTTTCTGGCATCATGTAAATTTGATTTTGAGGTACCTTCGGAAACATTCATCATCCCGGCAATTTCTTTATGTGAGAAACCCTCAATTATATATAAGTTAAATACCATTCTCATCTTATCCGGCAAATCCTGAATTAATTTTGTTATCTGGTCATGATGAAAACCCTGAATTATTTTTTTTTTAGCTCTGTTTTCCTGTTCAAGAATATGGATTTCCTCTATAAAGACTATTTTTTTCGTTTTGTTATAGAACTGCAACGCTTCATTAACAAAGATTTTCTTCATCCACCTTTCTATTAACTCTGCTTTTCTTAACTGATTTAAATTTTCAAATGTTTTTAACCAGCCTGATTGAAAAATATCTTCTGCATCTGTCTTATTTCTTGCATATCTGTATGAAAGGCTTAGCATTTTAGGAGCGAAGAGGTCATATAATTTTTTTTGTGCAGTTTCTTGCCCCTTTATACAATTCCTTATCAATTTTTTAAAATTTCTGTCTGCTACAGGCATCTATTCTTAAGATTTATTAAAAATTAAAAGGTTGGGTTGTTTAATAAATTTCCTAAAATGTTGAAAACCTATGTTATTACAAATACTCAAAATAAAATTTTCAAACATTAGATAATAATTCATTTCGTTTGTTATGTCTTGATGTTGAAATAATTGAGGGTTATAAAGATCCGTTACTTTTTTCGCATATATTCTTCCTAATAATTCCTTACTTAAGTCTTTACGATAAATACCCTGTTGTTGGCCCAATGATATATTCAGCATGATCTTTTCACTTACAAATTGAACATGTTGTCTTAGATTTTCTATATGTTTTTGTTTATGTGATTCATCATTGTCCCAATTCCTTACAAAATAAAGTCTCCAATGATTTATTAGCTTTTCATTTATTTGCAAAATAATTTCGATGGCGTTTTTGTCAGGAATTGTAAACATATTTTCAATCGAAATTTCCAGTTATCCGGCCGTATTTGATTTAGTGGCTCTTCAATCAGAGAAGTGTTTTGGTTTGAGAACAAAGTTTTTTGTAAACATAACCCCTGTTTCATAGACATAAATTTGATAATAGTTAAATATTTATAAATAGATAAACAAAACACACAATGGTTGGGTTTGAATAGTGCACCGTTTTCTTTGTTACAATAAAATAATTAATAAAAGGAAATTTTTGTGTGCTTAATTTTTTCCAAAAAAAGGGGCCTCGTGTCTTAAAACACGAGGTTCCTTTATTCTTTTTCTAATCATGATCCTCTTCTCTTTCTTCATCCCCCTCTTTGTTGTTTTCTTTCTTCACTTCTTTCTTCACGACTTTCCCATCAGCAGCAATAGCAACTTCCATGTCAGTTTTGTCATTTTCAAGTTTCAATTCAAAAACCTTCCCTTCGGGAGTTTCCGAAACTTCGGCATCTTCAACATCATAACCTGCAAATTTATTTGCAAGTGTTGCTTTAACAGCCACCGGCAATTTTGATTCCTTAATTTCGTATTCGGTTTCTTTCCAGGTACCATCAACATCAAAATTGGCCGAATATTCTTTATTTTTCATTTTGAATTCGGCTTCCCATTCATTGGCATTTTCTTTATCCCATTTTACTTTTGTAGCATCAGGAAATCTTTGTGCTAAAGAAGTTTTAACCTTTGCAGGAACATCTTTGCCCGACTGCAAACAAGCGTTCAGACTGAAAATCGCAATAATGGCAATTGATAACAATAATTTTTTCATTTATTTAAATTTTTTAGGTATAATATGACAATATTACTCGATGAATCTAAAGGAATTTTGAAGTTTAGAAGACCCTTATTTTCTGATTTTTTGCCATATCCCCAGAGATTGAAACAATGTAAATGCCGGCAGGGAAATCATTGATGTTTATTTGAGACGGGTTTGCTGTAATTTTTCCAGAATAAATTACTTTTCCGCTCATATTTGTTATTGAAATATCTGAACCGGGTTTCGCACCTGAAACGAACAGCACCTTCCCACGTGTAAAAATTTTTATGTCATTTTTGTCCGGCACAGGGTTTATTGTGTTCACAGCATTTACCAAAGTCAGACTGTCAGCCACAGAGCCATCAGGCCTGATAATACGGATAAAAAGACTGTCGTTGTCAATGCTTACTTCAGCAAAGTGAAATGTGCTTTCACTCATGATCAATCCTTCGCCAATATGGTGAACAGTGTACAGGGGAGCACCACCCCCTCCGAGTGTCAGGTGATGAACACTATCCTTAATGCAATGGGCATAATAATGATTGTGCCCTCCGAAAACTACTTTTACATTATACTGCAAACACAAGGGCTGGATATAATCTTGTACATCCATGTTGTCGTGGTGGTAAGATTCATCCGTATATCCGGGTTCGTGCAGGCAAATGAATTTCCATGGCTTGTTGCTTAAGGCGAGGTCGTTTTGCAGCCACTCAAGTTGTTGCGAACCCGTTGAGAAATCATTATATTCATCCACAACAGCGATATGCACAGGGCCGTAATCAAAAGAATAATAATCCCCTGAATTTGGGTACGGATAAGGCCAGTATTTGTTATAGCGTGTGACGTTGCCTTCGTGGTTCCCGCGAACACCCATGATGGGTATGTCAGACTGAATCTTAAGATTGTTACCGTAAGATCTGTTAAAAAACTGATTATCCCATGACGATTCATAATCATTTGAGTTAAAATCGCCTGTATGAATCAGGAAACTCCGGAAAGAAGTATCGTTCACAATTTCAAGCAACATGCGATGGGTTACCATATTCATATCTTCGGGGTGGCTTCGGGTATCACCAAACGCCAGGAATTTCAAGTGTTTTGCAGTTTCAGGCACGGAAGAATGAAAAAATGAATGGCTTGTATCGTTTCCGCAAATGAGACGGTAAAAATATTTAGTATCAGGCGTCAGGTTGTTCAGGGTGTAAATGTATTGATGTTCATCACCGCCGGATCCCGATTCGGTGGGGATAGCGCTCCCGTCAAGGTATTGGGTTGTTGTTCCCCAGGCAATACTGCAGGTTTCCGACTGATGGGTTTGCCATAATATGGTCATTTGGGAAGGAGTACCGGGATAAATCAGGTACGGTCCTTTTCGTAGAGATTGGCCATTGAGTTGAAAAACCGAAAAGACAAACAACATAAAAAGAAAAAAAGGAAGATTCCGATTGTTCAGATTTTTAAAAAAGTGTTTCATATTAGATGTTTTTGATTTTTTCCACCTTTATTACTTTATGACAGACACTAAATAGTTTTTATTTAACTCGCAATAATCATCTTTTAAAACAAATCAAATTTCAACACAAAATTCCCGACAATCCCATCCAATGGTGCGTACAGTTCACTGAATACAGGATTGTTCAGGTCTCCGCTCACGATGTTTTCATAGCGTGTTTGAAGGATGTCCAGGATGTTTTCTACATTTAAGACCAAAGTAAAATGGCTGATCGTTTTTTGTACGGAAGCGCCAAGCAGCCAATAGTCCGGTTTTTTTGTCCCATCTTCCGAATACTGTTTCCCGATATAAAATGCTTCCAGCCCTGCTTTCCATCCTTTGTCCTCATTCTCGTAAACCAGAGTGGTTGTAACACGGTTTTTGGGGGTCAGTTCCAGGGGTTTGTTGTCATCATATTTTTTGCGCGCATCCACCAGGGTATAGTCAACATACAATGTAAAATCGTCCAGCGACAGCCGGATATTGGTGGTCAGCCCTTTGTTGAGGAGATTGCCGCTGCCATTTTTGTAAAACACAATTTGATTTTGTAATGAATCGGGGTTGGCAATGATTGGATTACTTATCTGAACTATAAAAAAGGCCTGGTTTATGGTTAAAAACAATTCATCGGCCAGGGGTGTTTTGAAAGTGAAATCCAGATTGGCGCCGGAAGACATTTCTGCTTTTAAATCATCGGGGAAAAGTACATCCTGGTATCTGGTGCGTTCGGCATCTTCGGTAAACGGCGTGGGTAATTTGTAGCCCATCCCTCCGCTTAAGCGTGCCGAAAACTGTTTAACAAACTTATACATTATGGCCAGTCTTGGCAAAAAGAACCCGCGGTTGTTCAGGTTGTAATCATAACGGATACCCGGTTCCAGGGATAATTTTTTGGTGACCTGCCAGTTATCCTGCGAAAAAACGCCCAGGGTCTGATGATTGTAATTCAGTGAAAACGTATTGCCGGTTTTGGTTTGCAAAAATCGATCGTAATAATAATTAATGCCACTGACCCAGTGATGTTTTTTGGCGTTCACCAGGTAAGAAATCTCCGAGAAAGAAGTAATCTGATTTCCTTCAAACACATTGACGTTGGTTTTTAGCATCCTGTCGTAGCTTGTCAAGTTGCCCCTCACCGTAAGCAAATCCCTGTCTTTTACTTCATGTTCGTACTTAACATTTCCCGACAGGTATTTCGTTTCATTGTTTTCATAGAATGAATGCAGCGAATCCACCTGATTTTTAATGGCATACACATTGCCCCCGAGGCGGTTTTCGTAGCTCGCTGCCAGACCGATGAGCAGGTTGTCGTCTTCCTTCAGGTCAAGAAAGAATTTGGGTATGATAACGACCCTGTTGTATTGCGGGATATCGGTAAAATCATTTCCGCTGACATCAATGGCTTTCTGGGTATAAAAACCGGTTAACAACGTAAATCCGAATTTGCCTTTTTCGGCTGAATAAAACGAACTGATATCGCTTCCCCCTTTGTGGGTCAGGTTCAAAAGAATGGAAAATTCCTGATCATCAGATGGCTTTTTAGAAATTAAATTGACAATACCGGCAATGGCATCGCTGCCGTAAAGGGTTGATCCAGAACCTTTAATAATTTCAACCTGTTTTAAATCCAGGGGCGGTATCTGCATTAAGCTCAACCCCGAAGCAAAACCGCCATAAGCCGGAAATCCGTCTTTGAGCAACTGGGTATATTTTCCAGGCAGGCCCTGAATGCGAAAAGTTACATTGCCCGAAACGGCAGACGTGCGCTGTACATTAATGCCGGAAGTTTCGCCAAGCAGTTTGGAAATATTCCCGGGATTGATACCGGTTTCTTCTACCACTTCCTCATTTCCCAGCACTTCAATCCGGGTGGGAATTTCTTCAATGCGATTATTCGTTCGTGTAGAAACAACGGTAACTTCCTGCAACTCTTCACTTTTTTCGAGATAGACAATTACCGGCCCTGTATTCTTTAGCGGAAAAGTGACACTCCTGTCTTTATCGCGGTAGCCAACATAAGAAAATTCCAGTGTTTGTTTTCCGTTTGGAATGTTTTCAATAGTAACTTTTCCGGTAGTGTCAGCGCTTCCGCCAATTTGGGTGCCTTCAATGACAACATTGGCATACGGCAGCGCTTCTTTGGTATCCTCGTCTTTGATGATGGCCGTAAAAGTGTTTTGGGCAAAGAGGGTATGTAAACTGCCTGTCAGCAGGAAGGCTATGAATAGTCTTTTCATTTCTGTTTCCCGGTTTTTACATTGAGCATAAAACAATGCATCTCATTTTTAACATACCGGATTTCCAGATGCTGTTTGTCACAAATTTTCTTCACGATAGCCAGTCCTAGGCCGTAAGATTCCGAATTGTCTTTGGTGAAGCGGTTGAAAATAGTTTTGTCCGTCAATGAATTCTCCGGGCCGGTGTTGCATATCTTCAGTTCATTATGTTGAACCGTGATTTGAATATGGCCTTCTTTCACATTGTGTTTTACCGCATTCGACAACAGATTGCTGATCAGTATTTCAGCCAGTTGTCGGTTTATTTTTAAGGTGAAATCCTGCGTGCTGTTAAGTTCAACATGTAACTTCCCGGCTTCAAACAGGGGCTCGTATTCCCGGATGGTTTGTTTGATTATGTCATTGAAAACAACTACTTCATCCGCCGCAAACTGATCGTTCTCAATTTTTGTGAGCAAAAGAAGACTCCGGTTTAATGTCGAAAGCCGTTTAATGGCATTTATTGCGGAAACAACTTGTCTCAATTCACTTTCTGATAACTTTTGCTGTAAAAGTTCTTCAAGATTGAGCAATACGATGGAAAGCGGGGTCTGCATCTCGTGGGACGCATTCTCCGTAAATTCTTTCAGCGAAAAATAATCGGTGCGCAGCTTCCCGGTCATCTCCATAACAGTTGCATTCAACCGGTCAAACTCCTCAATACTTGTGTTTTGCAAATTTAACTTTCCGGTTTCTTTGAATGAATAATCCTCGATACGCTGCAAATTTTCCTCAAAATCTTTCCAGACGGTCTGATTCAGCTTTTTTGTCACCAGAAAAGAAAAGGAAAATGCCAGCACGAGCAACAGCAGCAAAGGAAGGGCGATGGCTAATATCAGATCATTGGTTTCCAACAGTGAATGCCGTATCTTGATCATATACCACTGGCCGTTGATATTCACCGAATTGGTATATTCCAAGTAAGCTTCCGTTTCGCCTTCGGCCTCATCCATCATATAGATTTCCCTGTAAGATCTGGGCCGGATCTTGTTTCCGGAAATCTTTTTTGTTTCGATGATGGGATAGATATTGACCAAATTGTTTTGTGATTTGATTTCCCGGATAATGGCATATTCTTTCTCATGAATATCCTCCCTGATCTCCTTTTTGATGATAGCCCGTAGCAAAAAATATCCGCTGATGCTGATCAAAATCAACAGGACTGTTAAAATCAGCAGATATTGCCGGTTTATTTTTTGTAAAAATTTCATTTGTCTGTCCATTTATACCCCATTCCGTACGCCGTTTGCACATAGTTGTTTCCTCCCGTCTGTTTGATCTTCCGGCGCAGGTTGTTCAGGTGAGTGTAAATAAAGTCAAAATGATCGGCCATATCAATGTAATCGCCCAAAAGATGTTCGGCAATGGCTTCTTTGGTGAGCATACGGCCCGGGTTAGAAACAAAAAACAAAAGCAGGTCATATTCCTTGCGGGTCAAAGTCAACTTATTGTTATGCACAAAAACCTCTCTGCTTTCGGGCAAAATTTTTATTTCCGAAAAAACGATTTCCTGTTTGCCGTTCAGCTTTTTTCTTCGCCAGACTGCTTTCACGCGGGCATTGAGTTCCGAAAGATGGAAAGGTTTGGTCAGGTAATCGTCTGCCCCCAGGTTGAGCCCGCTGATCTTATCATCCAGGGCATCGCGGGCTGAAACGATGATGATCCCCGCATCAGAATTGTATTTTTTGATCAGGGGCATCAGTTCCAGGCCGTTTCCGTCGGGCAGGGTGATATCTAAAACGATAATATCGTATTCGTAAAGGCTGACCTTTTCGGTAGCCGATTGAAAACGTGAAGCGCCTTCGCAGACATTATTCTCCCGTCCAAAGTAATTCACCATGGTTTCCAGCAGGTTCAGCTCGTCTTCGATGATCAGCAGTTTCATATTGTCTGTTAAGCGGGTTCAAAGTTAAGGGAAGAAATCTAAAGAAATTCTAAAACGGGAATATAAAAAACAAAGGAAACGGATTGATTTTATCCGCCAGGAGAAAGCCGGACAGGTTTTGATGTGCTAAATGAAATCAAGATTAATTTTATCTGATAATATTGAGGAAGGTAATATGGTTTGTTTAGAATCTATATTTTTACACCAAACTTACGAAAACGTCTTCAAACCATGAAAAAAGATGAAAAAACCGTTCTTGTCCTGGATGCAGGGGGTACCAACCTTGTTTTTAACGCTGTAAAGAACGGTAATATCTCCAGTAAGAGCTTTAATTTACCTGCCAGATCGGAAGACCTGAAAGACTTTCTTCAGAAGATCATTCACGGATTCGATGAGGTCAACAAACTATCAGGCGAAACGGCTTCGGCCATCAGTTTCAGTTTTCCCGGTCCCGCCGATTTTGAAAACGGCATTATTGGTGACCTGGAAAACCTGCCTTTTTTCAGAGGGGGCGTTCCGTTGAAAAGTATGCTGGAAAATAAATTCAAAATACCTGTATTCATTAACAACGACGGTGACTTGTTTACCCTGGGTGAGGCCATCAGCGGTTTGCTGCCCGGGATGAACCGGCGGCTGAAGGACAACGGTGTGGAGAAACAGTATAAAAACTTGTTAGGCGTAACACTGGGAACCGGCTTTGGCGGCGGCATTGTGATCAACGGCCGCCTAATGACGGGTGACAACTCCGCCGGCGCGGAGATCAACCGGATGTCGCACCCTTTCAATCCGGATTACAGCGTGGAAGAAGTGTTAAGCATCAGGGGAATTAAAAGGTTGTATGCTGAAGAAACGGGAATGCCTTTTGAAGAAGTTCCCGAACCGGCGATGATCTTTAAAATCGCGGACGGCAGTAGGCAGGGGCCTCAAAAAGAGGCCGTCAGAGCCTGGGAAAGGTTTGGTGAAGTGCTGGGTGAAGTTTTAGCCAATGCGGTGACACTAACCGACAGTCTGGTGGTGATCGGCGGCGGACTGTCAGGGGCTTATCATTTCTTTTTACTCAAAGCCGTGGAACGGATGAACAGGAAATTTCTGAAACCTGATGATGGAACATTCCCGCGAATGGAAATTACCGCCTGCAATTTGGATGATGAAGCCGGAATGAGAGAATTTCTGTCACAACAAAAGATCATGATCAACGTACCTTTCTCCGATAAAAAAGTACCTTATTATCCTCAAAAGAAAACCGGTGTGGGGATCACCCGGTTGGGCACCTCACATGCAGTGGCTGTGGGCGCTTATGCTTTTGCGATGAACAGATTATAATATTCTGTCTGCTCTTCCGGGAATCGGCGGCTGAAGCCGCCGGCACGGATATCCCACCAATGAATTGGTGGTCTGGGATTTCGATAGTCCCTTCGGGACTTGGGGGCGTCCCGGAGGGACGTTTGAACCCAAGCCATAGAATTTATTCTTTGGCCTCCCCCGTTGTTGGTGCCCGCACCAACAACATCTTGTTGGCCGTTTCACCGGTTGGTGGGGACACCAACCGGGGAGTTAGAGTGACCTCCGGGAAAAGCGCCGCACTGACCTGGCGGGCGGGCTTGCTCCCGCCAGGTCGAAAAACAGAGGGGGCTTTTCTTTCGACCCGCCGGGAATCAGCCCTCTTATCATCTGTCCGTCAGAACAAAAACAATCCGGACGGGGCTGAACTACCCGGCGGGTCAGGGGAGAATAAATTCACCTGATTTTTTTCTTTGATTTTCATTGACTTAATGAAGAAGATTCACTAAATTTGCGTGACGGAGCCGGGTTTGTTTCCGGTGATTGAAACAAGAAAAAATCAAATACTAAAAATGCTATGAAAAAACTACTGATCCTTTCACTGCTCCCCTTTCTCTGGTTTGCCCTCCCGGCACAAACCATCCGGGTGTATTACGATGAGTGGGGGAACCCTTCACGCATAAAGGTCTCCGACAAAGATCACATTAAAAAGATCATACTTAAAGAAATACCTGAAGACGGGCGGATTAATTTTGAGTTTAACGGAGAAAAAATATTTCTTGACCTGAATTCCTTTTGCAACCTCCCGCAAAACAGTCATCCGCGTGGCGAGGACGATGAAATGGAATATGTTGAGCCTGGTGTTTTGCCCGAAGGAGATCTGATCAGCACGTTGGAATACACTCCGGACAGCAGTTTGCTGACTGTGGTTTATTTCAACAGCGGCAATGTTTATTTTTATGACGCCGGGACTTTTGAGATAACCGCCATCGTCAATGTCTGCACCGGGGCAAGGGATATTGCTTTTGGTGGCGGAAAAGCGTTCGTTGTGTGTAAAACCGATCAGGAAGTCAACGTCATCAACCTGGAAGATTTTTCGCTCGAAAACAGCTTTCCCATCCATGAGAATGCATCACAGATTGAAGCGAAATCCGACGGTTCAATGGTGTATGTAGCATTTTACAGTATCCTTAACGGAAGCATAGCCGGTTATGATCCGGTAACGGGGAATGAAATATTTTATACGGAAGAACCATTTATCCACCGCTGGAGCACTATCGGAGAATTGCAGGGAAGGATACTTGACCAGGTGGTCAGGTTTGTTTTATCACCCAACGGTGAAGTATTTGTTTGTCCGAATACGCCTGATCCGCTCGGCCATGATCCGACCATCTTCGATGCCTCCAACGGCCATCCCATCAAGGTCATCACACCGAACTCTTACAGGGGAGCGGCCTTTTCACCCTCCGGAGACACACTTTTCGTATTGACTGATGAAAGTGCTTATTCCCCGGTGATTAAACTATGGAGGATCAACTGCAATGATTATTCTGTAATTGACACGGTAGTAACCAATCATTATGATTTTTTCAATTACACTGACCTGGTTCTCAACAGTAACCGCACAAAGGTTTTGGCAAAGGATAACTGGAATCAGTTGTACTATTATTTTGATCTTCAGGAAGACACATGCAAACAAATCATTGAACCCTATTCCTGCGACGAACCGACCATTTTGCCGGCTTCGGCCAGAAACCTTGCTTTTACCTATTCCTTTTCTAATTACAAGGTATTTGACCTGGATTCCGGAAACATATCCGATTTTATTTCCGACGTATTTAATAAAGAAGAGATCGGTGTCGTGTCACCGGATATGAAAAAACTGATCGTTCCGAACATTCCTGGCAGAGTCTTTTCGGATGATACAAAAAATGAAGGTTTTTATGTTTTTGACATTTCCCGGAAAGACAGCATTGTTTTGGATACCGCCATTGTTGCGGGCATTCTGCCCGAAGGAGACGGTACAACCAGCGCCGTATTGTCAAACGACGGAAAAAAGTTATATGCGACCAACATTGTGACGGAAAATTTTAGTGTTGTGAATTATGAAACCGGAGAGCTGGATACGCTAATACCCACCATGAAGTATTCAAATATTACCACTATCCCTAACAGTAATCTTCTGTTTTTAACCAGCCTGAACAAACAAATTCTGTTTAACCCGGAGAATGATGAAACGCTTACAGAATTTATCCGTCACATGATTTATGAAAGTTACGTTTCCCCGGATGGTGATTACATTTATTTGCGGCAAAGGGGGTCAGGGTTTACCGGGCTCTTTAAAATAAAACAAATGGGGGCGTATAGTTATATTGAAAACGAGCTTGTTTTTTCATCCAAAAACTGCACTTTTGCTGCGGGACCTTATCAAATACAATCGAGACCCGGGTTAAGTCCCGACGGTAAATATTTTATTTACAGCGATGAAGATGAGGCCACCGGTAAAGACCTGATCGGGATTATCAGTACCGACAGCATGAAAGTTATCGCTTTACTCCCTGTTGATCCGGGCGGTTGCGTTACGGGTGCGATATTTTCCTCTGACATGAAAAGAGCCCTTGTTCTCAATAACAGCGGTGATAATTACGTGGACAAACCCATTGTTTATCTCGACGGTGCCAATTCCTACATTGAAAACAAAGTGAATAACATGCAATATGCTTTTTCGGGGCAATACAATAATGATGATCAATTGTTCTATCTGTTGCTGATGAACAATTATCTTTTGAAAATTGACCCGCACAGCGGAAAAATTGTTGAAAAAGTAATGACTGATGTGGGGTATCAGTGGCAGATGGTTTTGGATGACAAAAACATCCCGATCATCAGGCAATACAACAACATTTTATACGATGATAACTTTTATCCCATTCCGGGAATATCCAATCCGTTTTATTACAGTAAACAGTATAATCTTTGTATTGTCCCTTCTCCCGGCCCGGATGCGATCAGTGTTTTTAACCCGTTGACAGTTGCTGTCGAGACTTTTCCGAAAAAACCTGCTGCATCAAGCGGGTTCCTACTTTCTCCCAATCCTGCAAATGAGAAGATCACCGTTACTTCCGAAAAGCCCTTTCAGAAAATTGAGATTTTAGATGTTCAGGGTAAAAAGGTTTATTCGGGAATTTTCAATAATCTGAAAACAACCATCCCGGTTCGTGAACTGAAACAGGGGATTTATTTTATGAGTGTTTATTTTGGTGGCGGGAGAGAGACGAAGAAACTGATTGTTTCGAGGTGATCGTCTCTGTTCGTTTTTACCGGAAAGAGGTTCCTGTTTAATTCAACTTTTTAAAAACACTGAATGTAAGCGATTTATCCACCAGGACACTGTCTTTTTTGTTCTCATAGGTTTTGGCAGTGCCATTGATTTTATAATCTGCTCCGTTTTTATGTTTGTAAAGTGTCAGGTCGAGGGATTGTGAAGTTCCGGCGATGGTAAAATAATGTTCATCATTACTCTTGCTACCGAAAAACTGAAATGAAACGTAATTGGGTGCCGTAATATTTATTTTCAGGTTATTGCCTCCCGGATTTTCGATACTCACTTCCACATCCACATCTTCAAAAGTTTCTCCGGTTGGGGATGTAAAATAAATCCCCGTTCCCGAAAAATCACCCACCCAGGCGTCAACAGGGCAGCCGGTGCAGTAGGAATAATCGTCGCTGTCTTTTTTACATTGCCCCAGAAGCAGGATTACCCCTGATACAATGATAACTGTGATTGCCGTGAGATGGTTTTTCATTTCTGTTTGCAAAATTAACTCATTATCATTAAACGATTTGAAATCGTTGAGAATTTCAATAAATTTGAAGTTTTATTTTTTTATCGTAAACTCCTCTTTAAATTAGAATGCTATGAGATTTATAGCTTTAAATTTATTGGTAATATCATTTATAAATCTTTTCTCCCAGGACAGTTGCGTTGTTAAAGTTTTTCCCGGTGACTGCCTGAATTGTTATATTGGTATGAAAAAAGTTGAATCCACTAATGATAAAATAAAAAAAACAATCATATTTCCTGATTTATCCAAGGCAGAGGTCAACGCATATTTATATAATGTTTTTAATATTTCCGATATCAGCAAATTTACCGTAATTGTTTCCGATTCTGTGTATTATTCAATGAATAAAAGTCTTACTTCCGAAGTATATGTCTATGATAAAGACAAACTTTATGATCATAAACT
>CAZMOS010000059.1:0-20312 GCA_964567945.1 uncultured Lentimicrobiaceae bacterium | reverse complement strand
TGCCCATTATCGAAACCCAGGCAGGTGACGTTTCGGCTTATATCCCCACCAACGTGATCTCCATTACCGACGGACAGATATTTTTGGAAAGTAACCTGTTTAATGCAGGTATCCGCCCGGCTATCAACGTAGGTATTTCAGTGTCGCGAGTAGGAGGTAACGCCCAGATAAAATCCATGAAAAAAGTGGCCGGTACCCTTAAACTGGACCAGGCCCAGTTCCGTGAGCTGGAGGCATTTTCCAAATTCGGATCCGACCTGGATGCGGCTACCATGGCTGTACTGAACAAAGGAAGGAGAAACGTGGAAATCCTGAAACAACCGCAATATTCACCCATGTCGGTGGGTAAACAAATTGCAATCATCTTTTGCGGAACCAATAACCTTCTGATAGATATTCCTGTGGAAAGTGTTATAAATTTTGAAACGGAGTTCCTTAATTTCTTGGAATCCAAGCATAAAGATGTGCTGAATGAGCTGGCTTCCGGTGTTTTGTCGGACAATGCGGTGGACGTTTTGAAAAAGGCGGCAGCAGATATCGTTGAACATTATAAAAAATAATATTTAGAGTACAAGTTTATGTCAAGTCTCAAAGAAGTCAGAACCAGGATAGCTTCTGTTAAATCAACAAGGCAAATCACCAGCGCCATGAAAATGGTGGCTGCTTCAAAACTCAGGAGGGCGCAAAATGCCATCCTCGGGATGAGGCCTTATGCTTCCAAATTGAACGAGATCATACAGAATATAAGCCACGACCTCGAAGGTTCAGGTGAAGGTCAATGGTCTGATGACAGAGGCGATCAAAAAATATTGCTTATTCCCGTTACTTCAAACCGTGGATTGTGTGGCGCGTTCAATATCAATATAGTTAAAGCTACGGCAGAGCTGATTCGAAACAAATTTCCGGAACAATATAATAAAGGAAACCTGCACATATACAGCATCGGTAAAAAAGGCGCCGACACTTTGAAAGCATGGGGATACAATGTCAAAGAAGTCAACAGCGGAATACTTGACGATCTGAACTTTGAAAACACGGTGGTTATTGCCGAACAGATGATGAAAGATTTTACGGATAAGAAATATGACAAGATTTTCCTGATCTATAATGAATTCAAAAATGCGGCTGTTCAGATAGTAAAGCATCACCAGTATTTACCGGTGGCACAGCAGCAGGCCGATAACGAAACGGAAAACGCCGAAATTCAGGCCAATTACATTTTTGAACCCGATAAAAAACAAATACTGGCTGCCATTGTTCCAAAATCCATCAAGGTGCAGCTTTACAAAGCGTTGCTTGACAGTATGGCTGCAGAACACGGTGCACGAATGACAGCCATGCATCTTGCTACTGAAAATGCTGATGAACTGCTTAAAGAATTGCAGTTATCGTACAACAAAGCCCGTCAGGCAGCCATTACAAAGGAAATCCTTGAAATTGTCGGCGGCGCGGAGGCATTGAAAGGATAAGATTAATTACTGCTTGTCCTTTAATAATTTTAAGGAATTGAAAGTGTGTATCCGGTACCCATAATAGCAACACCCGCAAGAGTACAAGTATCGGAACTTCTATCAACAAAAGTGGTAAACCCTGCTCTTACAACATAAAAACCAAGATCAGCATTACCGGGAAAATCTGCAAAATCATTTGTATTAAAAGTGAATTCACCATTATCATCCGTTACTGTTCCCCTTAACATATATTCCGGATAATTAATTCTATTATTTGTGTCGCTCTGAGTACTTGGGTAATATTCAATACCAATAATAACACCATTTTCATTCATAGCATCTGTTTCCCATACAATCTTGGTTCCGGCAGTTACTTTACCATCCTGGGTCAGGTTTTCAAAAGTAACAGGATAAAACAATTTGGGTATGTGAACCCGGGCAAGCGGTTCAGTAATACTTCCATCACTCATCAATTTTAAAGTGTTTTGTGAAACATCCACATCAAAATTTTTCCCATAAAAATCAGTCATATTTTCATCTAAATACGCTGAACTTACACCTTTATCCGAATTGTAATCATAATCCTGAAAACTGAGTGTCTTGCTATCGATAACTAAAGAAAATGGCTCCTTATTACCTTTAATAGTTGCTGCTATACTTGATATATCGTCCGCAGGCTTGTCGTATATGCCTGAATAGGATTGAATATAGTAACTCTTCCCGGCTACTTTCATTTGATCCCAAAAACTATAAAAATCTGATATTGCAGTAGCGGCTTTAAAACTGGTTTTCTGATTGTCATTTGAGTTTCCTGATGAGTTGTTTTCCTTTTTGCAAGAGGTTATCAAAAGAACAATTGCAATACTGCTAATTAAAATTCGATTTTTCATATCTTTTTTATTTAATAATTTGTAAATGTATAATTTTTTATTTATGAACAAACTTTTCTTCCCTTATACGAAAACGTAGTTGTAGTTATGTTAATGGGGAAATGCACATATATAGGACTAAGCCAATTCCATTCTGTTTCATAATAAACATTATATGAATTTTTATAAAACTCACCACAAACTTCAAAATCGACAACCTGCACTTGAAATGCAACATTAGAAGGTGCTGAGATAATCATTTTATCTTGATTTGTGTCCCATACATATTCTTCATGGAAATTTGGGCAATCTGGAGAGGTTATTCTAACCTCACAGTAATATTCTCCATGTAAACCATTCGTAGGATATACAACTGCGCTGGGATTACCAGTCCACATATTAGGATATTGTGGTGGGGGATAATCAGGAAGTCGGATTTCTGGAATATTAAAACTCTTCTTTAAAGTAAGTTCAACGCTACCAAATTCAAGATTGGCATTAAGACAAGGATCATTACTACCTCCTCCACCTGGCGGATGACAACTCGAAAATATACTTACAAAGTAGAATAACGATATTAGTGCAAAACTTAATAAAACAAACTTTTTTGGAATTGATAATAAACTTCCTAAATAATTTTTAAAAATCATGGGCTTATTAATTAGGTTAATAAAAAGGTTGATATAATATGTTAATCAGGGGCAAAGAAAAAAAAATGATAACTCCAACACAAAATTGAAATTAATTGGTTTATCTGGAAATATTCCATCTTTCTACTATTCCTGTTTTATCCAGTATACTATCAATTAGGAATTGTTTTCTAGGCCTCACAAAAAATTCAATAAACTACCAGAATCCGGTTTACCTTGTTGTGCGTTTTTCTTATTTTTGCTATTCTAAAAAAATAAAGACATGAACACTAAAGTAGAGTCTGCTTTAAACGAACAAATCCAGAAAGAAGAATATTCATCACGCCTGTATCTGGCCATGGCCATCTGGTGCGAAGTAAACGGCTATCCCGGAGCGGCTGCTTTTCTTTATGAACATGCCGAAGAAGAACGGATACACATGCTCAAACTCGTACATTTTGTGAATGACAGGGGGGGAATCGCCCGGCTGATAACCATTGATGCGCCTCCTTCCGACTTTCAGTCGCTGGAAGATGTATTTGCAAAAATCAAAAGACACGAGGAATTCATCACCGAATCCATCAATAACCTTTACGGCATTACGGTGGAAGAGAAAGATTATACAACAGGTAACTTCCTCCAGTGGTACATCACCGAGCAGATTGAAGAAGAAAGCCTGTTCAACACCATTCTTGACAAGATCAGGCTGGTTGGCGGCGACAAAGCCGGTATGTTCCACATCGACAAAGAACTGGACGGGATGGCAGGCGGAGCTGCCGCTACCGGAGGGGCGAATTAATTTTTTTTTCATCAATCCCACGGCTAAAGCCGCGGGGTAATTGAATTGTTTCATAATATACATATTAGTGATATCAGTTACCCACGGCTTTAGTCGTGGGTTTTGTACTGCCTTTTCAAAATTCTGGTAATTTGGTAAGTTAACTTGCCAAATTTTTATTAATTTAGCAAGTTGGATTACTGTATTGATCTTTTTATGAGTAAAATTCAATCCTGAATGAACAGTATTTGGTTTGACAGATATTATGAAACACAAAAAGAAACCTTATTTAAAAAGAGTAAGGTTTTCGTGCTGACCGGCCCGAGACAAACAGGGAAAACCGAAATAATTTCAAAAATGATTTCAGGATTTGATGGCAAGGTATTCACCGGAACAGGGGATGATATGCAATTGAGAGAAATACTTTCTTCGGAGAACCTGAAGAAAATAACTTCTTTTTTCGGTAACTACGATATGATCTTTGTTGACGAAGCCCAGCGTATCCCAATGGTTGGTTATGGGCTGAAGTTGCTGGTTGACCATACAAAAGACAAAAAAATAATTGTTACCGGGTCATCTTCCTTTGGACTGTCAAACAAGACAGCAGAACCATTGACCGGCAGACAGGTCGTAAGGAAACTGTTTCCCATGTCGGTGCTTGAATTAAAAAATCAATTCGGCGCTTTTTATATTCATCAGATGCTTGAAGAGTTATTGATCTTCGGCAGCTATCCTGATGTCCTGAAGTCTTCCGGAAAAGATGAGAAAGAGGAATACCTTTTTTCAATCAGGGACTCTTATCTTTTAAAAGATATTCTTGAACTGGAACAGATCAAATATTCCGTTAAACTGTTTGATCTGTTGAAATTACTGGCTTTTCAGATCGGACATGAAGTTTCATTAAATGAGTTATCAAATTCCCTTGGGATCGCCAAGCAAAGTGTTGAAAGATACCTTGATCTGCTGGAAAAAGCTTTTGTCATTAAAAGGGTGAACGGATTCTCAAGGAATTTGAGAAACGAGATCACCAAAACATCACGATATTTCTTTTACGATAACGGGATACGAAACGCATTAATCAATAATTTTAATGATTTGAAAACAAGGAATGATGTGGGTATGCTTTGGGAGAATTTCCTGTTTATTGAAAGACTGAAAACCCAGGAGTACAAACGGATTTTTTCAAACAATTATTTCTGGCGCACCTATAGTAAAAAGGAAATTGATTTTGTTGAGGAAAGAGAGGGGAAACTTTATGGGTTTGAATTCAAATACAATAAACCAAAAACAAAACCTCCGGGATTATGGAAAGACACCTATCCTGAATCTGAATTTCAGTGTATTACAAAAGATAATTATCTGGAATTTCTAACGTGAAAAGTTAAACTTATCATTTTTTCTCCAGTTCCTCTACCAGCTTTTCATACCACTCCTCACCAAACCTCCTGATCAGTGGTTCTTTCAGGAAACGGTACAAGAGAACTCCTTTTTCCTGTCCAAGGATAAGCGCCGGTTTGCAGATACCCCATTTTTCATAATTCACGGCTGTGAAATCCCCGACTTTATTTAAACGTACCGGGTACAAATGGCAGGATATGGGTTTTTGAAACGGGATTTTTCCTTCCAGCCAGGTCTTCTCAATAGCACAAAAGCTGATGCCTTCCCGGAAATAAACGAATGCACATTCCTCATTGTCCACCAGCGGCGTTACATAAGAAGCATCATTATCGTAATCGAAAACGCCGAGCAGTTCAATGACTTCTCTCCCTTTTTCCGACATATAGGGTTTGATCTTGTCAAGATAGTCTTCAAGGATCGAAATCTCTTCTTCATCCAGCGGCGCTCCGGCATCGCCCGCCACGCAGCAATCACCGTGACAGGTTATCAGGTTACAGACAAAATAAGTGTCTTTCAGGTCATCAGATACAAGGGTATCATCAATTTTGATCATGCGGCAAATGTACAATTGTATTTTTCAAAGGAACGTATTATGCTAAAATTATACTCTTCCGGAAACCTGGTTATCCACTATCCTGTTCAGGGACAAGCCCTGAAAATAAAAACTAAAAATAAAAGCCGCCTGAACAGTGGATTGACAATTCGGGTACATGATTATCTCATAAACGATAATTGTTCACAAAGTAATCAATGTATTCAGGAATTTTTGTTCCCAGGTAATATGGCAGGTTCATTAATAGATAAGGCGTTTTGCTCCCAGGTGTTTTGTGTCTTTCAACACTGAATTCACCGGAAAACATTCTGATAGTATAAGGATGATTGGTGCGTTCGATAAACTGGTGTAAAGATTTTAGTGTCCCTTGTTTTCCGGCTTTAACTTCAACAGGGATGAGCAGGTTATTATGATGATAAACATAATCTAATTCGGCCTGGCTGTCTTTTGACTCGCGAACCCAAAAATGTGGTTTGTAATCTATTGTTTCGTGAATGGATATTAATTCCTGGCCTGTCAAATGTTGTATAATTTTACCCTGATAAAAGCTGTCTAATTCTTTGACTGTTATCATATCCAGTTGTAAATTCAGAATTTGGTTGAGCATCCCCGTATCCAAAAATTGAAGTCGCGGCCGTTTTTTATAGTCTGTGATAATCGGGGGGGTCAAGCTTGTTGTCGGATAAATCAACCGGATAATTTTTGCCATATCCAAAGCGCGCAGTGATTCGCCCACTTCCCGTGAACGATAAACGGAGTTTCCAAAACCCTCAAATTTTATTCTGTCTTTTTCGTAAGGCGCTGTTTGAATAATGTGCCTGATAATCTTTTTCTCGGTTTTGTTACTGGCATATTTTTCAACATCATCTTTATAAGACTGCCACAATTTTTGATAATTACCGGATAGAATTGCCGGATTTTTACTGGTTAAATACTGGCTGACAATATCCGGCATACCTCCAATTAAAGCATATTCATGAAATAATTGCAGCATAATTTCATGTGCATAAGACGGAACAGGTATCGTATTTAAAATATCCAATGCCTGCTGATTATTGAGAGCAGTAATGTATTCCTGAAAGTTTAGAGGATGCAAATAAAGATAATCAATGCGACCTACCGGGAATGAAGGAACTTTTCTTAAAGCAAACTCCAGTAGTGAACCAGCAGCAATTACATAAATACCGGGTTTTTCCTCATGGAAATAGCGCAACATTTGAATGGCTTTGGGGGATTCCTGAATTTCATCAATAAATAAAAGAGTAGAACGATTATCAGGAACAACCCCTTTTAGCAGACATGCGGCGGCAAATGTTTTGTTGACATCATCGGTTTCGAATAATTTACGGTCGGCCTCGCGTTCAATATTTAATTCGATATACGAATTGAAAGTTTGTGCAAATGTTCTAACCAGTGTGGTTTTGCCCACCTGACGTGCCCCTCTGATTAACAATGGTTTTCTTTCCTGATCTTCTTTCCATGCTTCTAAACGGCGATATGATTTACGATAAATATTCATTGTTTTGTAATAAAACGTATGCTGTATTTAAATAATTATGTAATAAAGCGTAGGCAAATATATACAATTATTGTAACAAAGCGTAGGTAATTTAAGCATTGATCTCCCGCTTTTCGCTTTTCGGGTCTGTAACATCGTAAGAAACCAGGATGAGTTCCCTGATCTTCAAATTTTTTCTGATAACTAAATCAACTTCATAATTATTCTTGTAAGAATACAGCTCAAAATATTCGCAATACAACTGCGAATAAATAGCAAACTATTCGCAGCAATCATTCACTTCATCCGTGTCTTTTTTAAGACGTATTTTCCTTACTTTTGCGCCTGCCGGTGTGGGCAGGGAAGAGGGATTGGTGATTTGTGAATGGGGAATTGGTTAATGGTTAATAGTTAATGGGAAATTGGAAACAAGGTATTTGTTTTTTGGAAATGGGTGTTGGTTTATATTGCTGATATTCAAAAAACCATCCAATCATCCACCCTTCCAACTCTCCTCCCGTCAGGCAACATTTTAAAGATTGTTAAACCGTAAAAAATTAACGACTATGGCATACAACTTAAGAAACAGAAATTTCCTGAAATTACTGGACTTCACTCCGAAAGAGATAAAATTCCTGCTTGATCTGGCAGCCGATCTGAAAAAGGCGAAATATGCCGGCGCCGAACAGCAGAAGCTGAAAAGCAGGAACATTGCGCTGATTTTTGAAAAGGCCTCCACTCGTACCCGTTGCGCTTTTGAAACGGCGGCTTATGACCAGGGAGCCCACGTAACCTATCTGGGCCCCACAGGTTCGCAGATTGGGAAAAAAGAATCTATGAAAGACACTGCCCGCGTGCTGGGACACATGTATGACGGCATCGAATACCGCGGCTTCGGGCAAAACATCGTAGAGGAGTTGGGCAAATATGCCGGCGTACCGGTATGGAACGGCCTGACCAACGAGTTTCATCCCACACAGATCCTGGCCGATTTCCTCACGATGATGGAACATTCCGACAAGCCGCTGCATCAGGTGTCGTTTGCCTATGCCGGAGATGCCCGGAACAACATGGGCAATTCGCTGATGGTGGGCGCTGCCAAAATGGGTATGGATTTCAGGGCGGTGGCCCCCAAACAATTCTGGCCGGAGAAAGAGCTAGTCAATCAGTGTAAGGAGATAGCCAAAGAAACCGGAGCCAGGATCACCCTGACCGAAAATGTGGATAAAGGCGTAAAAGGCGTTGATTTCATTTACACAGACGTGTGGGTATCTATGGGCGAGCCGGAAGAGGCATTCCAGGAAAGGATCAACCTGATGATGCCGTATCAGGTGAATGCGGAAATGATGAAGAAAACAGGCAACCCGGATTGCAAGTTCCTTCATTGTCTTCCGGCATTTCATAACCGGGAAACACAGATAGGTGAGGATATCTATCAGAAATTCGGCGTGGAAGCCATGGAAGTGACCGACGAGGTTTTCGAATCCCCGGCATCAGTCGTTTTTGATGAAGCCGAAAACAGGGTACATACCATCAAGGCCATTATGGTGGCGACTTTGGGAAATTAAAAAAACCTTTCGGAATAAGCTTTCGATAGTAAAACGGACAGAAATAATTTCTTTCACGCGATGAAGAAATTTTATTTTTGAGTTCCTAAACTGTGCCTAAATCCGAAGGGCAGGGAGAATATTATGATTTTAGCATTACCCTCTCGCCTTATCAAGCAAGCTGTTCAATGTTTCCACTTCATCGGGAGAAAGGTTTTTCAGCAGGGTATCCACCTGTTTTTCACAGTCATCCATCTGTGCAAGCAGTTCAAGCCCTTTTTTTGTAATGCTGATGTCTTTTAATCTTCTGTCGTTACTGTTTTCCCCCCGGTTGACCAGTCCTCTTTTATAAAGTTTGTCCACCACACGGCTCATGTCCGGCTTTTTATCCAGCATCCGTTTTTTCAGGAAATCCAGTGATCTTGGCACCGAACCAAAGCCGCGTAAAACACGTAGTATATTGTACTGTTGCGAAGTTAGTCCGTGGTTTTTTAAATATTGAATAAAAGAATAGTGTAACTGGTTGGATGTAAATATTAAATTGATGATACCTTTATGGTATTCATTTCGAAAATGTCCGTCTATTTCTTCTTCAATTCGCATTGGGTAAGTTTTTGTGATATATTTTTAGAAACATTAATCATCAAGATAACCGAATTTACCGTTATTAAAATCATCAACAGCCTTTTCCAATTCTCTCCTGTAGTTCATCAAAAAAGGGCCAAACTGTGCAATGGGCTCTTCAATGGGTTTCCCGCTCATCAGCAACACGATACATTTCCCTGTGGCTTCAAGCAAGATGTCCGTCCCGTTATTCCGGAAAAGGATAAAATCATCTTCCTTTGTTTTTCGGTTATTAACGGCAAGCTTCCCTTCAATGACCAGTAAACCGGTATTGAAATCATCAGGAAGCGTTACATTTAGTTTTGCCCCTGCATTCAGCCGGATATCAAAAAGGTGAATAGGAGTAAAAGTAATTGCCGGGCCATTGATGTTATTAAAATTTCCGGCTATGACATTTACTATCCCGTTTCCGTCAGGTAAAAAATACTTTCCCATGTTTTGGTACGGAAGCGGTTGATATTTGGGTGGTGTCATTTTGAATTTTGCGGGCAGGTTTACCCAGAGTTGCACCATTTGAAAAACCCCACCTTTCCCGCTGAATGATTTCTCGTGATACTCTTTATGCAACACACCGGAACCTGCGGTCATCCATTGAACGTCACCCTCACCGATAATACCGCTGTTTCCCGCACTGTCATGATGGGCTATTCTGCCCTTGTAAGCCACAGTTACCGTTTCGAAACCACGATGGGGATGTACACCCACACCGCGGGGTGTTTCGGAAGATGGAAAAAAATATTTGGAGTTGTAATCGAGCAAATAAAACGGGCTCATCCGTTGTCCTCCGATTCGGTGACCCGGAAAAAAGGTGTGCACACGGAAACCGTCCCCCACCATGTGTACGAGTGGCAGCGGGATGACCTGTTCTATTTCTTTTATTTTTTCCATTAATGACTGCTTCATTTAATTCCGGTCAGGCGAATGACCCAGGCATTTCCTTTATGAAATTCACCTTCGTTGAGTATAATTTCCGTTTCTCCGATATTTATTTCCGTCAGGGATAAAAAATCTTCTCTCAGCGTTTTTTCAGAAAAAAGCAAGTCAATATCTTTAGGGCCGCCGCTGTTGTAGTCCAACTGTCTCTTTGAAAATCCTTCCAGGATAACCCTGCCGCCGGGTTTTAGAAATCCCAGCATTTTACGGTATAAAGATTGCCTGATTTTCCCCGGAACATGAGCATAAATTAGGGCTATCACATCAAAATCGCTTGCGTTATGTTTAAAATTCTCATAAGAAGCCAGGCGGTAATCAATGGTAACTCCGTGTTCAGATGCCAGTTTCAGCGCTTTTTTCCTGGCTTCCACACTGCTGTCGAAAGCAACAACTTCCCAACCCTGGCTGGCAGCATAAACCGCATTCCTTCCTTCACCTTCAGCCGGAAGTAATATTTTTCCGGGCGTAAGCCTGTTTATTTGTTCTTTAAAGAATGCGTTGGGCTCCCGCCCGTAAATAAATGAATCTGATGTATACCTTTCGTCCCACATTGTTTTCATCATGGCAGGTTTTGTTAACATTTTGTAATTAGTAAGAATCAATCATTTCGAAAAGGGGTGCTTTTTAAAGCTTTGAATGTGTACCATCGCAAAAAGGTTTGCTGCCTGAATGTTTACAACCGCAAAAGGCTACCTTTTTCGATTCGGTGATTTCCACTTTCAGCGGTGTGAAACCGGTATCTTTGTGTGAACCGTCACAAAACGGCTGGTTGGCACTTTGGCCGCAGGTACACCAGAAAAAATTTCCGGGTTCCACGTCCATTACATAAGGCCCTTTTCGGGCAATTTTCGGTTTTTCCATTTTATTAAGTTTTTAATACAATGCAAATAACGTTATAACATTAGAAGTTAAAACATATAAATAAGTATTTAACTCTTATTTAACATTTGAATCTGATAAAAGAAGTAATTTATTACTTTTGCCTGCTTTACAAAAAGCTTGTAAATCATGGAAAAACAAGAATACGTTTGCCCGAAATGTGGCAACAAACAGTATGAAGTGGATCAAATAAGGACCACGGGCGGAGCGCTGGCTAAAATCTTTGATGTGCAAAACAAGAAATTTACGATCATCTCGTGTACCCATTGCGGATTCACGGAATTGTACAAACGCACAACCAGCACCTTTGGGAATATTGTGGATTTTTTCACAAATTAATTTATCACAGCTTGTCCGGATTTAAAATCCGGACTTGGAAAACTCTGAAATTACAATCTTTGTCAAAAGCATCTGATCCATTACTTTCAGATTACAAATCTGAAAGAGCGGGATAAACAATTGAAATAAATAATTAAAAAACAGTATAAATTTTCCCCCACTGAGGGGAATTAAAAGGGGACTATGGCAAATACAGAAGACCTTTTCAAAAAAATAATTGCACACGCTAAAGAATATGGATTTGTCTTCCAGTCGAGCGAGATCTATGACGGCTTGTCGGCAGTTTACGATTACGGCCAGAATGGTGTAGAACTGAAAAACAACATCCGGAGCTACTGGTGGAAAGCCATGGTGCAGATGCACGAAAACATTGTGGGCGTGGATACCGCCATCTTTATGCATCCCACAGTGTGGAAAGCTTCCGGCCATGTGGACGCATTCAACGACCCGCTGATAGATAACAAGGATTCCAAAAAACGCTACCGTGCCGATGTGCTCGTGGAAGACCATATCGCCAAAATCGAAGCCAAGATCAACAAGGAGATTGTAAAAGCCGGGAAACGGTTTGGCGATGCTTTCGATGAAAAACAGTTTGTGGAGACCAACCCCCGCGTAGTAGCCAACCTGAAAAAGATCGAAGAGATAAAAAAACGCCTTTATCCGGCAATGGACAACAACGATATGGCTGCCATCAAACAACTTATCGAAGACCTGGACATTGTTTGTCCTGTTTCAGGCTCACGCAACTGGACAGAGGTCCGGCAGTTCAACCTGATGTTTTCAACAAACATGGGTTCCACCGCTGAAGGAGCCACCGAAATCTATCTTCGTCCCGAAACGGCACAGGGCATTTTCGTGAATTACCTGAATGTGCAGAAAACAGGGAGGATGAAAATCCCGTTTGGCATTGCACAGACGGGTAAGGCCTTTCGTAATGAGATTGTGGCCCGTCAGTTCATCTTCCGCATGCGGGAGTTCGAGCAAATGGAGATGCAGTTTTTCGTCCGGCCGGGGGAAGAAATGAAATGGTATGAATACTGGAAGGAAGAACGCATGAAATGGCACCTGTCCATGGGTATCCCGGCAGAAAAATACCGTTTTCACGACCACGACAAGCTGGCCCATTATGCCAATGCCGCTGCCGATATAGAATTTGAATTTCCGATAGGTTTCAAAGAGTTGGAGGGTATCCATTCGCGTACCGATTTTGACCTGAAAGCCCATGAACAATATTCCGGCAAAAAGTTGCGTTACCACGATCCGGAGCTGAATGAGAGCTACGTGCCTTATGTGGTTGAAACATCCATCGGGCTCGACCGTCAGTTCCTGGCCGTTTTGAGTTATGCTTATACGGAAGAAACCCTGAAGGATGGTTCACAGCGTGTGGTGATGAAAATATCCCCATTTCTGGCGCCATTCAAAGTGGCTGTTTTCCCGTTGGTGCGCAAAGACGGGCTGCCTGAAAAAGCCATGGAGATATTCGATACGCTCAAGCCGGAGTTCATGTGCTTTTATGAAGAAAAAGACAGCATCGGCAAGCGCTACCGACGGCACGATGCCATCGGGACGCCTTATTGCGTGACCGTTGACCACCAAACACTGGAAGACAACACGGTGACTATTCGCGAACGTGACACGATGAAACAGGACCGGGTGGCTGTTAGTGAAATTGCCAGAATCGTTTCTCAGAGATTGTCAGTTAAGCTATAGCTGAAAAAAAGAGGGTATGCCCGTTCAGCCCTCAATAATCAAGAATTTGAATCTTATCTGACAGCGCATTTTTCGACCAGACTATTTTTCTAACCATCTGTCAATGATTTTATCCACTTGCTCATTGGTATAAAAATCACCTTTTTCAATTTGCTTTTCCGATTCTTTTATTCTCTTCATTTGATATTCGGAAATCTTTCCCGGTTTAGATCACAAACCGCCAGATCAACTTGGCCTGGACGGTGGTGTATTCCAGTGTGAAGTGGCGCTTTAAAGTGTCGTATCCCTGGTTGACGACGAAATAAAAGTTGGTTCCGGGAGTGGGTATCCAATTCACCCTGAAATTGAACAGGATCACATTGTCTTCGTTATTCCATTGTCCATACAATGAACCAAAAAGGTCGGGGTTGATGGCAAAGTCGGCGCGACCACCCACCTCATGAACCACAAAATCCCCTTCCGGCAGGCGGATATCATTCTGGGCATAACTGGTACTGAATTTAATAAAGCGGTTGGCCTGCCATGTCAGTTGGCCTTCATATACATTCCGTGTACCATTGTAAAACCCTCCCCAGTTGAAAAAAACGGATCCGTAAATCTTTCTGCCTTCAAATGTCTCAAGCTGGAGTTCCCAATCGGTAAACCAGTATTCCCCGGCAGGTATTGACACTCCTTCGTGGATTTCAAAATCTTGAAGTAAGTTTTCCGCTTTACGCTGGATATTAAATTCGAAAAATTCTCCGCTTTTGGTAATAAATCCCAATGGCCTGAACTCTGACCACAACGATTGCAATTTATGCGTGTCATCATAAATGTAATAGTTGAAATCGAACGGTTTGAAGACAAACTGCCTGATAAAACCGATCTTTTTAATACGGGGTTTAATCCTGAAATCGGCGTTGAACATCTGGTAGTTTCTTCGGCGCATAAATCCCACCTCAGGGTTAAACCCCATCTCCGCTCTGTCCCAGATGGCTGAAAAGTCAATAAAATCATTCGGATAATCAACGAATATACGGCTGGCGACACCTGTTTTTTTCTCAAAATCCGAAGTGTAGCTTTGTGAAACAGCTCCTCCGAAAGAAATATTTTTGTCCCTCATAAAATGTGAATTATAATAGGTGAAATCCGCCCCGTAAGTATAATTCTGACGGTCCGGTTCGATCTTGGCCACGGCAATGATGCCCACGCTTGATTCTTTTAAAATATCCTGTTTCCACCTGACAACCGAATAATTGGTAGTGGGGATTGTGTCTTTTGGGGCTGTTTGCAGACTCATCACACCCAGACTTGTGTTCCCTGCCTTTCCCATCAGACGGACACCACCATAAATTGGGATGATGTGGCGGTCGGGCGCCAGGCCGATCTTTCTCGAATAAAAAGGCTGCGTGCTGTACCCCAGTCCGAAATTAAAATAGTCTTTTCCTTCAAGGAAAAATTCACGTTTCTCCGGGTAATAAAGTGAAAAGCGAGTCAGGTTCACCTGCATCCTGTCCGATTCCACCTGGGCAAAATCGGGGTTGATCGTGATGTTCATTTTCAGTGTCGGAGTGATGAGAAAATTAAGGTCACCGCCGAGGTTCCAGGTAAATCTTGTCTTTTCATTAAGTGGCATTTCCAGTCCGCCAATGGCATAGGGTTTTAGTTCAAGCAGCGATGTTTTGTTGATGTTTTCCAAACCCACCAGTGTTCCTGCCCTGGAAACCTGTTTAAGACTGGCATCACGTGACCAGCCTTGCCATAGATTTTGTTCACGGATGCGACGCACATTTCGTTCAAAGTTTATTCCCCATCTGGGTTTTGCGTTTTTCCGGAACTTTAAGGTGGAAAACGGGATTTCAAACTCGGCGGTCCAGCCAAAAGATGTTTTCTGGACTTTTACATTCCATACGCCATCCCAGTCCCGGTTTACTGAATTACCATTTCGTGAGATCATGGCATCGGCGCGGGCTGCATTGGGATTTGTAACAAAAAGATACCCGTTCCGTTTGTCACCGTAAGTATCAATAATAATTTCTAGGTCGTCATCAGTCCAGTAACTAAAATCACGCTGCATCTTATTGGCAGTGAGTTTATCCGGTTCATCATCATAACACCATGCACCGATGTAAAGGTTTTTATCATCAAATAATACGGCTATTTTCGTAGGTTGTGTTGCCGTGTCGCCTTCGTTGAGCTCCCGCTGTGTGAAATTGGTAATGGGCGTGACTTTTTTCCAGTCAGGTTCATTCAGTTTACCATCAAGTTTGATGGGTTCTGTCGTATAATATGCCACCAGCGAATCGGGCATAGAAACCTGTGAAATGGCTTGAATATTAAAAAAGAAAATGCAGCTAAAGAGGATGATACTCTTTACAAAAGCAAAAATCAAAAAATTGTTTTCCGACTTTTTCATTTCTCCCTTGCAGTTTTCTCCCCAGGTTCTTAAAATGGCGACGCAAGTTATAGTTTATTTTATTTTTGTTTTCAGCCATATACTAATTTATAAAAATTCAAGATAAGGAAAAAGTATTGGTGCGTGAGGCAGAAAATAAATCCGTTGTGAATAATTCATTCGTTTTTTTCGTATATTTGATTCAACTATTATTTTTTAACCAGATTATCAAAAACCAACAGAAGTAATGAAAAAACAATTGTTCCTTACGATAGTGGCTTCAATTCTGTTATCGCTATCGGCTATCAGCCAAAACACATGGATATCAATTTATCCGTCGCCGGAAGTTTATGACCTGTACGATGTTTGTTTTGTCAATGAACAAAAAGGATGGGTAGTGGGGAAAGGCGGTGTAATCCAGCACACTGCCGATGGCGGGGTTACCTGGGAAACACAGCACAGAAACCAGACCTGGGATGAAAGTTTTAAAAGCGTTTGTTTTATAGATGAAAATGAGGGATGGGTTGTCGGGTGGAGTAAAATTTACCACACATCCGACGGCGGGCAGAACTGGGAACAGCAATCAAGGCCTTATGCCCTCGGAGATTTGCAAGACGTCTTTTTTATTGACCATGACACAGGATGGGTAGTCGGCCATTACGAAATAATATTCAAAACAACAGACGGAGGTGAAAACTGGATCAAAGTATCGAGTGATATTTTCAGCGATTTCAACTTTCTTGCAGTGCATTTTTCAAATGCATTGCACGGATGCCTTGTCGGGGGCATGGTAATGGAAAGCGACACTTGTCTCATCAAGGTTACGGAAGACGGCGGCAATACATGGACAGATACCTCACCGGCAAATGTAAACCGCCTGACAGATGTTTATTTTATCAATCAGGACACGGGTTTTGCTTGCGGCTATGACGGAAACATTATAAAAACTACAGATGGTGGTTATACCTGGGAACTGAAATATGAAAAAAGCGGGTTTACACTGCACCATATTTATTTTTATACTGATGAATATGGAATTGCATTCGGCAGTTCTTATTATGCAGTCACCCAGGATGGCGGGGAAACATGGACAAAGAATACCATAGGGAACAACATGCATTTCACCGGATTTGACGCGGTGAATGATACTGCAGCAGTTGCATCGGGGTTTGACGGACTTGTCGCCAAATCCACCAACAGGGGAATTGACTGGGAACAGATCAGCGACACCACCCCTCGTCCCCGTTTTAACAATATCGGCTTTTTTGATGCCCTGAGCGGTGTGGCGACCTCATCCAACACATTAATGGTCACCGATGACGGGGGTTATACATGGAATAACCGGGATATCGGCACAGGATTTGAATTCAGCGATGTGAGTTTGCCGTCCCACACAACAGGATACGTTTTGTCCAACTCCAATTATAAACTTGCAAAAACGGTGAATGCCGGGGAAGACTGGACGGTTCTTGACCTGCCGGCACTGCCTGATCACCTTGATTATACCCGTTTGCAATTTGTCAACGAACTGACCGGATATGTTTGCGGTGAAGACGGGTATGTTTACCGCACGGAAGACGGGGGACTGTCCTGGCAGGATAAATCCCTGACAACCAAACCGCTTCTGACGGGCATGTTTTTTATTAATGAAGACCTCGGCTGGCTCATCAGCGAAGACGGCAAGGTAATTAAAACGGTTTCGGGTGGAAACAATTACACCTTTGAAAATCTGGAATATAATGGGAAAACGTATGAGCCCCTTGAAATTTATTTTGTGAATGAACAGACGGGTTATATTGCCACAAAGGAAAGTGAGATTTTCAAAACCGAGGACAGCGGAGACCACTGGCAGGCCGTATCCCACCTTTCAGCCGGTGTTTACAACCCTCGGTTCTATTTTATTGATGACAGTACCGGATGGTATAAATCCACCACCAAAGTGTTCTTCACACAAAACGGTGGCAGAAAATGGGATATGGATGTGAATTATTATGCCACATCATTATACGACATGACTTTTCTTGATGCCAATCATGGCTGGGTGTGCGGGAATCACTCTTTTGTGGCAACTTATACGTCTCCTGTGGGTGTTGAAACGATTCCGGAACAGGATGCCGGTATTACGATATTCCCGAACCCGGCACGGGATCAGATCGTTGTTTCCGCAATTCAATCCGGCAGCCGGATCTCTGGTTATCAGATCTACGACCTGAACGGGAGATTGTTGAGATCATCGGTGGTCCGTAATGGATTCCCAAAAATAAATGTTGATATTTCGGATCTCCCAACCGGTATGTATCTAATCAGTGTCAAGGTGAATGACTGTGATTTCGTTTCCAGGTTTTTGAAAAACTAAACACCCGGTTTTAATACAAGGTTGCAAAAAGTCTCCTTGCGCAGATAATCAGATTCCCTTTATCTTTGCACCCTCAAAACGGGCTGAATGACTGCAAAAGACATAGAGATCATGGCCCCGGTGGGTTCGTATGCTTCGCTGCATGCAGCCATCCAGGGTGGCGCCGATTCGGTGTATTTCGGTATTGGGAAACTGAATATGCGTTCCAATTCCTCGCAGAACTTCACACTTGACGACCTGAAAGAAATCTCGCGCATCTGCCGTGAAAATAACATCCGCACATACATCACGCTGAACACGGTGATCTACGACCACGAGTTGGAGAAAATGAAAAAGATCGTGGATGCCGCCAAAGCCAATGGCATCAGCGCTATCATTGCCTCCGACATGTCAGTCATTCTTTATGCCCGCTCCCGGGGTGTGGAAGTGCACATGTCCACGCAGACCAACATCACCAACATTGAAGCGGTAAAATATTATTCACAGTTTGCCGATGTGATGGTGACGGCCCGTGAGCTGAAACTGGAACAGGTGAAAGCCATCACCCGTGCCATCAGAGAACAAAGCATCAAAGGGCCTTCGGGAAATCTTGTGCAAATAGAAGTCTTTGCCCACGGCGCATTGTGTATGGCGGTTTCGGGGAAATGTTATCTGAGTCTGGACAACCTGAACTCGTCAGCCAACCGCGGCGCCTGCCTCCAGCCGTGCCGCAGGAAATATATTGTGAAAGACAAGGAATCGGACCTGGAGCTGGAAATTGACGGCGAATACATCATGTCGCCCAAAGACCTGAACACGGTTTCTTTTCTGGATAAAATACTGGATGCCGGCGTCCGTGTTTTGAAGCTGGAAGGCCGTGGACGTTCACCGGAATATGTAAAAACCGTAGCAGCCGTTTACCGTGAAGCCGTAAACGCATGGTTCGATGGTGAATATACGCAGGAACGCATTGACGAGTGGAACGACCGACTAGCAACAGTGTATAACCGCGGGTTCTGGGATGGCTACTACCTTGGGCGCAAGCTGGGCGAATGGACCGAAAGCTACGGCAACCAGGCCACTGTACGTAAAATTTACATCGGCAAGGTGACCAACTATTTCAGCCGAATCGGCGTGGCCGAGCTGAAAATAGAAACCCACAATCTGGCGGTGGATGAGGAGATCAGGATCATCGGGCCCACAACCGGGGTTTACGAAGACAAAGTGAGGGAAATTCGCCTGGAGTACGACCCGGTGGAAAAAGCCATTAAGGGTGATGTTTGCTCCATTCCCGTAAAAGAGCTGGTTCGTCGGGGCGATAAGGTGTATAAAGTGGTGCCTGCCGACAAGTCGGTTCCTAATCTGGTGCAGCAGTGAATCAGGGGATCAGTGTATCAGTTTTCAGTTTTCAGTTTTCAGTTCACAGTTTTCAGTTCACAGTTTTCAGTCTTCAGTTGGCAGTCAACAGTCGGCAATCAGCAATCGGCAGTCTTTGATCACCCCGGAAAAAAATCATAATCAATCAGTGAGAATCTGCGTCTATCAACAGTCGGCAGTCTCTAACATTTATAAACAAATCACTATTTTCCATTATTCAGTTCCTGTTCGAAACGAAGTAAATTTCCGGAAGATTTTTTTCAATAAAAGAGATCAAACCACAAATCCCGTATTCCAAATGCAGAATATTAGCCTTAATTATGTTTCTGAACAAAAAATATCGGAAAAGAAACAATTTAAAGTTGTTGTAATATAAATACGGGTCATTGATGTTGAATGACGACCTTATGCGTTTTGGTATGACCGGGAAATTTTATTTCCATCAGATAAAACCCGTTTTGAAATGCTGAAGTGTTGATCGTAAATAACTGTTGATCTTGGAAAAATTTCTTTTGAAAGACTATCTGTCCCTGAAGGTTCAGTATGACGATCTCAAATGGCTGATGGTCCAGTCTTCCATCGAGATAAACGTTCAGTAATGATTGGGCCGGATTCGGATATATGTGAACAGGGAGGTTTTTTGTTTCGGGATGCAATTCCTGATACAAAAGCACATCATCATCATAAACGGTTCCCACTGTATCCCCGTTTCTGACATAGCCGATGATCAAACTGTCTGTTCCCCACTCGAACCCTTCGACCCGGAACCTCGATAAACCGAATCCAAGCGTATAAACTCTTTGGTTGCTTTCATCAGGGGAACCTAATAATCCCGGAGTTTCAGTGCACGGGAAAAATAAATTAGTAAAAGAGTAATACTGTGCGGGATCAAAATTCACAAGTGAAACAGTATCAAGAAGCGAAAACGCATTTTCGGAATAGAACAGCCGGGTTTTATATGAATAACCTTCAAGCACACACCATCTGCAATCCACTTGATAATCAATGAGTGTGTTTA
>CAZMOS010000058.1:0-20406 GCA_964567945.1 uncultured Lentimicrobiaceae bacterium | reverse complement strand
GCCGAAATTTTAAAGCCTGTCTCATTTATTTGGGGCAGGCTTTTTTTGTTGGAGTAAATACTTTTTTCTACAACAAAAAAGATTATTCCGGTTTGTTGCATTGCTTTTTATAAATTTGACTTTTTATTTCAGTTAAACCATCAGCAATTGAAAAACCGGTTTCATAAGCTTGCTTTATTTTTGGTTTTTATCATTATACCAACTGCCGGTTCATTTGCGCAAAGCGATACCATTTCAATTGTTCATGATTCCGTTTCAATTACTTATGATACGAGTTTAATTATCCGCGATACTTTAGCCGGTCAGAATCAGGTTGCGTCTTTTGACAGTACGGCAATCGGAATACGGAGAGCAGACACTGTTTTCACGCATGCTGATTCCACAAAAGTCTGGTTTTTCAGGGGCACGATAGACAGCCTTAAAACCGGCGATTTACACCTGATTGATACATCTACCCTGTATTTCCACCAATCCGATCAATTATTCAAATACAACGGTTTGTATTCAACGCTTAGTAATATCGGGCTGGCACATACAAATCTGGTTTTTTCTCCTGTGCTTTCAACGGGATATTATTTTAAAAACCGGGAATTTAAAAAGTATATCTATGAAAACGATCAGGTGAAATACTTTAAACAATTAATGCCTTATACTGAGGGATTTTATACGCTTGGCCCAAAGAGAGAACAGGATTTCAAGGTGATCTTTACCCGAAGATTATTCAGGGGGTTGAGCATAGGGCTTGATTTTGCTCTTGAACATGCGCCCGGGTTTTATAAAAACAGTAAATCAGATAATAAAAGGGTGTTTTTTACAGGACAGTATTATACAAAAAACAAACGGTACGGTATAATCGCCAATTATTTGCATAACAAGCTGGTAATGCATGAAAACGGAGGGATAATCAATGATACTATTTTTGAGGAAAACCTGGAAACCGACCGGATGATCATTCCGGTAAATCTTGATCAGGCTAAAAATACAGTTACTCAATCCGGGTTTTTTGTTGAACAATACTTTAATTTATTAAAACCTGCCGGTGTAAATCATCAAAGGAAAGTGGATGCGGGGAGCATCAGCTATGCGTTTCATTATCAAAGAAATCAGATGATCTACGATGATCCGGCGCCATTTAATGACTTTTATAAATATATTGATACGCCTTTGGATTCGGCAGCTACTTTCGACTCAACTTATCAGCTCAGAATCAGAAACCGTTTTCGCTGGTCAAGTATCGGATATCACGATAATCCGGCCAGCCAGATTTTTTACATTTATTTGGGTGCAACGTATGATTACTACGAGCAAACCCTTCCTTATGACAGTGTAAAGAACATATTCCGCCAGACCAAATCCTTCGGTGGTATTGCCTTGAATATTGCTAAAATTTTCAGATTAACGGCTTATGGCGAATATGTGATAGGGAATTACAACAACGGCGATTTAAAAATATCGGGAAGGCTAAATCAGGTACTGGGCAACCGGAAAAAAAACATAGGCCGTTTAAATCTCGGTGTGGATTTCGTCAGCCGGACACCCTCATGGTTTTACAACGAATACAACTCGAATCTTTATCGCTGGAAAAACGATTTTAAAAAGGAAAATTACCTGATATTTTTCGGTGAGTATGTTTTCAGGCAGATCAGTGCGGGAGCCCGGTTTTACACTTTTGGTAATTACGTTTTCCTGAATGATTCATTAAGGCCTGAGCAGTACACAAATGCTGCCACCCTGTTGCAGATATATCTTTCGGGCAATGTTCCGATAAAAAAGTTTGGTTTTAATGGCCGCCTGGTGTACCAGAATGCGGGTCAGCCGGAGATCATCAGAGTGCCGGCTTTCAGCGGAGTTATGGATATTTACTTCAATTCGGCAATTTTTAAAAAAGCCGCAACGATCCAAACTGGTTTTCAACTTTATTATTTCAGCAAGTACAAAGCCAACGCATATATGCCTGAGTTCAGGGCTTTTTATATTCAGAATGAAAAAGAGATCGGGAATTATATATATGCCGATGTTTATCTGACCCTGAAGGTAAAAACAGCGCGTATTTCTTTTAAGCTGGCTAATTTTGGCAGTTATCTGGGTATTTACAAATATTACCTTGCTCCCCATTACCCTGCCCGCGATGCCCGGTTTTACCTGAATGTAAGCTGGGGATTTTTCAATTAGATCCTTTTGTCTGAAGTTTGATTTTAGATTTGATGCCGGTTTATTTTCCTAAATCCGCAGTACGTATCACCTTCCGTAAAACCTGTCAGGTCGCTTTCACACAAACCGGATTAAACCTGACAGGTTAACTCCAAACTCCTACTTCATCCCCCTTTCCTGTTTCACGGCTTCGTATGCTGCATTCAGGCGGGTAAATTTCTCTTCGGCCGCTTTTCTTACCTCATCGCCAAGGTGGCTCACTTTGTCGGGGTGGTATTTTTTAGCCAGCTCGCGGTAGGCTTTTTTAATTTCTTCATCAGAAGATGACGGGTCAATTCCAAGGATTTTGTAAGCGGCATCCGTATCTTTGATGAACATGGCCTTGATGGACTCGAAATCGTGAGGGGTAACGCCGATATATCCCGATATCAGTTGAATGAGGTTCACCTCGGAAGGATCGTGTTGTCCGTCGGCCAGCGCAATGCCGAACAGGTACTGCAACAAAAGCAGCTTTGAAGAATAGTCCATGTATTGTCCGATCTGGCTGCTGACATTTCGCACATCAATATCCTGCTTGACGATCTGTCCCAGCAGTTTGATGTATTGCGCTCCCTGTTCTTTTCCGAAGTTGGTTATGTAATAACGTTTCACGTAATCCAGTTCCGATTTTTTTACTTTTCCATCGGCTTTCATCACCGCAGCAGTCAGGACAAGCAGACTGATATTAAAATCACCGGTTTGTGTTTGTCCGTATTCATACTGCCCGCTATTCATTCCATCAAACATAGAACCAAACATAAATCCAAGTATTCCACCGATGGGTCCCCCGAATGCCCAGCCCAGCCCGCCACCTATCCATTTGGCATAGCTGCTTTTCTTTTTTCTTACCGTTTGATTTGAAGCATAAGGTCCTGTGTCAGATCCCGAATTTCTGTTTCCGGAATAAGGATTGTTCCTTCCGGTATTTTTTGCTTTGGAACCCGACCCCGTGCTCCACTTGAATGCATAATAAATTGCAATACCGATCAAGATCAATAATAAAAGATATTTCATCGAATCATACTTGAATTTTCAAACGCCAAAAGTAAAAAACAATGGTTTACAGAGAAGCTTTTTTAAAGAAACAGGAATATCATTCAGTCGGCAATCATCAGCCTGTCCGGATTCCGAAAAAAACGAGTCAGCAGTCAGCAGTCGGCAATCTTCAGTCAGCAGTCAGCATTTTTCTGTTGTCAGTTTCACTTCCCAGATGATAATCATAACAATCTTCCATTCTTCCAACCATGAGGCCCCTCCGAAAAGTAAATATCTTGCCACAAAGACAGAAAGGCACAAAGAAACACCAAACTCAAATAACAGGAGATCATCTCTTTGTGTACCTTGGTGCCCTGGCGCCTTAGTGGCTAAAATAATAGATTAGAATTTTCGGATTGGACAAACCATTCCAACCATCCAAATCTTCCATCCTTCCACTATTCCATTATTCCCCAAACAAATCACTACTCACCAATCACTAATCCTCAATCCCCTTTACCCCAGCATGTATTCCTTTTCCTCAAAATGTATTCCGAAAGTTTCCAGTTCAGCCAATACCGGTTTGTAAATATCTTTATGAATGGGCATGACGATTCCTTGGTGATGTATTTTACCGGTGAGTAATAATTTGGTCGTAATGGCCAGGGGCAGCCCCACCGAAATTGCCATTGCCGTCTGGTTTTGGTCAACACCTTCTATCGCCATAGCCGAGACCAGCATTTTATCCTCACCATCCATAGTATATTTAAATTCATGCTGCATCAGGATCATGTCTTTGTCCTGAGGGTCCATTTTCCATTTCTCCTCCAGAAGTTTTTGAAGTATCTGTGCGGGAGTTGCATTTTTAAGTCCGATTTTCCGTTTGTCGAAAATTCCGAGCCATTTCAATTTTTCAAAAACCACCGGATCAGCAGCATTCTGACAATACTCCTGCAATTTGATCTCAACAGGCATGGTGGGTTCATATCTAAGATAAGCATTGATAAAGTCGCGATAGGTCAGGTTTTCAGAATTCTCAATCGTATAATCATCCTCGGTACATCCGAGCCTGACAAATACATTCCATGCTTTGCAAAAACCGGGTCTGCGAATGGTCCCCCTGAAAATGGACGGCACATCTTTAAGGTCGTATATCTCACGATATTTCAGTGAATCCCGGTTGGCATAGATTTCAAACTCACCCAGGTTCAATATCTTTCGTTTCAATACCCGGTCAAACAATCTGTGATAGGGGATGTATTTGTACATACCGTTGTGAATGAATCTGGAAACTCCACTTCCGGCCAGGACCACATTGCGCGGATTCCATGTGAATTTATAATTCCACGGGTTGTTATCCGAATCCGGGGCAACCAGCCCACCTGTAAATGAATAAAATGAATTGATGGTTCCTCCGTTTTCCTTGATACGGTTGATCACATTCATGGCCGACATGTGATCAAGTCCGGGATCGAGACCAAGTTCCATCATAATGGGCACTTTGGCACGAATGGCTTTTTCTTCGAGGGATTTGATCTGGTCTGTCACATAAGATGCGGTCAGCATGGGCTTTCGCAGGTCCATGCATTTTTCCGCTACCAGATGATGCATGGTGGCGGGAAGCATGGAAATGACAACGTCAGTATAGGCAATACTCCGCCAGCTTTCAAGGTCGTCGTTGATGTCAAAGATTTTGGCTTTCCCCCTGGGATGTCCGTTGACCTTTTTTCTCGCCATTTCTTCCGAGATATCCCCGACAGTAATTTCCCAGTCATATTCCCGGGCATTGTCAAGGAGATAATCAATCAGGTAGGAAGTGGACAATCCGGCACCGATGATCAATATTTTTTTCATTGGGTTCCTGGTTTAACTTTTAGTACGTTTTTAATTAGTGATTGTTTTAAATACGGATAATTATTTTAAATGTTCTTTCAGGTATTGATAATCAGGGGTTAACTTGCCTTTATGGAGGATCATTCCGTTTTTGATGGGAAGAGGAATTTCCAGTTCCCTGAAAGGTTTTTCAAAATCAGCAATGGCGATAGCCGGCATAAATCCCACAAGTGCATCACTAAAAGTTTGTGACGATTCCCTGGGTAATTCACTGGGTAAAATGTCAACTGCCATGACAAGGATACCCTCTCCCTTAAATCCCATAGCGGGTTGCCTTGTGAAAGGATTATAAACAAAAACAGGGTCTTCAATTTCCGTACCTTTGTGTGTACATTCTATTGAACCGTCCGGGTCGCAGGTTACATCTCCAATCACCGTCAGTTTGGGATTCCCCTGGCTGTATAATTTTACAAGATAGTCTTTGGTTACAATCCTCGGATACCTGTCATCCCAGTACATGCAGTTCATCAGTACCGTAAGATGGGGGATGTACTGCTCAAACTGGCTCTCAAACTTTTCGGGATGATTATAATACTCCTGTAAAACAAATTCTTTTCCTGCTTCGAGTGGTCTGGACAGGTGTTTTTCTTCAAATACAACTTTGTATATTAATGCATCGTCTTCTTTGTCAGATAGATTCAACAACTCCTCCGGAGATATTTCTTTTACCGGCAGGATATTCAGTATTTCCTGTGCACCTTTCGATACATTTCCGTATCCTGTAATTCCTACAACGATGGGTGACAATTCAGCCGGAATGCCCCTGCTTTTTATTTCTCCGGCAACTTTTGAGACGGCATCTTTTGCTTCATCCAGCGAGTGATAATGATGGGTTTGCCGGATATGTAAAAAAGGCGTTTCATAACTTTTTTCCTTCCAGCGTTGGCCCAGCGACCAAAGCGAATTGATCATCCCTGCCAAACCGGCAAACCTTCCGAAAAAAATCAACCTCCGTCCTTTTTCATCAACAATACGCTCGTAGTCAATCAGGTTTACTTTTTTTTCCATCATTCGCCGCAGCAGGGGCATATTGTATGGCTGGCCTTTGATGGTATGACTGAAAAAGATGTAGGTTTTGTGTTCTTCAAAAAAATCAATGGGCATTTCTTTCACACCCAGAATAACATCGGCTTCTTTGATCCTGTCCACCAGTTCTGCCCCGGCCTCTTCATATTCAGAATCTTTGAATACTCTTTTTTCAGATCTTTCAACTTCAAAGTGGAGATCTTTCTCAACAAGTTGTTTTATATGGGCAGGGACCAGAGGTACCCTTCTTTCCATAACATACTTGTCCTCGTATCTGATTCCTGTTTTATGCATTTCAGTTGTTTTATCGGTTGCAGCAAACTTAAAAAATATACTTATGGACAGAGACTAAATTCCCGGAATATTTTCCAGATTTTATCAATATACCGTTAAGGATTAAATTGCCGATAAGAAATTACACTCAAAAAAGTGATGCGGAATCAAACGTTTGTAAATTGATCACTGTTTTATCTTCTCCCGGGTAGTCTTTCAAGTCACAGATCAAACAGGCCTGTTGGTTTGTTTTTTTAAGACATTATTTGCTGATGAGGACTTTTTTGCTTAACCTGACTGTTCCGTTTTCAGCCATCAGGAAATACATGCCCGGCGAAAGGGAACTGACGGGGATTTCAATTTCATTGTTGTCACCCAAATAACCTGAAGAAAGTTTTATCAGTGTACTACCGGTGAGGTCAAGCAGTTTGTAAGTTACTTTTCCTTTCAGGTTCGTGCTAGCCTTGAACCAAACCGATGCAGGGTTCGGATAAACATTGAGTGTCAACCGGTTGTTGGTTTTTTGTTCATCAATATCTGATAATAAATCCTGGTAAAAACCGATTATTCCGGAAAACAAAGCATTAATGTTTTCCGGCAGGTTCATTGTTGCCGGATCAAACGTAAATGTAATGTTGTCGTATCCTTCACCTTTTAAATAAAAACCGGCAAAATTTCCGGTAAACGGATAGGTTGACGGGCCGAATTCATAAATTGTGGATGCATCGGGAATCAGTTTACAGCCGTCAACGAAAGATTCAGGCGGATTTTTCCAGTTGATCGTATCCGGTATTAAAGTATTCAGAGGGGAATCATCCGTTTTGTCCAGTTGAGGCACGCCGATGCCTCCGTCATCTGTGAATGATTCTATAAACCACGTTTTTATCCCAAGATATCTCCATACAAACGTTTGTTGATCAAATGCAATCGGGGCAGCATTAAAGCGGTCGTTTAAAAAGCCGCTTCCCATGAGCCAGAGATTACCTCCGTTGTCAAGATAATCCATCAGCGCCTGGTTTGTTACCTCATTCCCGTCCCAGAAATAGAGACCTTCATCATCAGAACCGCTATACCATATCACAAGGTCGAAGTTGCTTATCTCAGATAATTTTGGTGAACGGGCACTGTCAACGGCATCGAAAAAAGACATTGAAGGGAGACTTGCTTTCATGAGTTCATACATTTGAGATGAATTGTTCGCATTTTCACTGTCATCGGCCACAAACACAGCAGTGATTTGCCCAAAAGAACCGAATGCAACCGTCAGTAGAAAAATTAAGAGAAATGTATATTTTTTCATTGTTGTATATTTTTGCATTGAAATTTATACTGCAAAAACTAAGCCAGAAAATCTATTATTTGAAAAAAAGATCACCCCCTTTGAATCCCACGGGAGGGTAAACTCATATCACGTGGATTATCACCCTGCCTGTTAAATTGTTGCAATCGTTTGCATAGATTTTTAACTCATTTTAATAATAGGTTCAGTAAATTAGATTTTTAAATTAGTACATTTGCGCCCTTGAGAATCAGACAATCCTATTAAAAAATTATCAAAAATGGCTTCAAAAAAATATGTTTATACATTCGGCGATCGCAAAGCCGAAGGAAATGCAAAAATGAAAAACCTCCTGGGAGGTAAAGGTGCAAACCTTGCAGAGATGAGCCTGATCGGCGTTCCTGTCCCTCCGGGATTTACCATTACTACTGAAGTATGTACCCTGTATAATGAAAAGGGACGTGAATATGCAATTGACCTGATCAGAGAGGTAGTTGAACAGGACATGGGGTCTGTTGAAGAGATCATCGGTAAAAAATTCGGCAATAACAAAGACCCTCTTCTGGTTTCAGTAAGGTCAGGGGCAAGGGCATCAATGCCGGGCATGATGGATACGGTACTGAATCTTGGTCTGAATGACGAAGCTGTTGAAAGTCTTGCCGAAAAGTCGGAAAATGAACGTTTTGCCTGGGATTCGTATCGCCGTTTTGTTCAGATGTACGGGGATGTGGTTCTGGGTATGAAACCGGTTTCCAAAGAAGACCCGGATCCATTCGAAGAGATCATTGAAAAGATGAAACACAAAAGAAAAGTTCATCTTGATACCGACCTGACAGTGAAAGACCTGCAGGAGCTTGTCAAACTCTTCAAAGAAGCAGTTAAAAAACAAACCGGGCATGATTTTCCGGCAGACCCCTGGGATCAGTTATGGGGTGCCATCATGGCTGTGTTTGACAGTTGGATGAACGAGCGCGCCATTTTCTACCGCAAGCTGAATAAAATACCTGATGAATGGGGCACGGCTGTTAATGTTCAGGCCATGGTATTTGGTAATATGGGTGAAACATCGGCTACCGGTGTGGCGTTTACACGTGATGCCGCTACCGGAGAAAATATTTTCAATGGTGAATATTTAATTAATGCACAGGGTGAGGACGTGGTTGCCGGTATCAGGACACCACAACAGATAACGCTTGAAGGATCGAGACGCTGGGCAAAACTGGCACAGGTCAGTGAAGAAGAGCGCCGTGAGAAATATCCTTCCCTGGAAGAATCCATGCCCGAATTATACAAGGAATTAGACGAAATCCAGCAAAAACTGGAAGATCATTATCGTGATATGCAGGACCTTGAATTTACCATACAGGAAGGCAAATTGTGGTTATTGCAAACCCGTAACGGAAAACGGACTGGTGCAGCGATGGTGAAAATTGCCATGGATATGCTCCGTGAAGGAAAGATCAAAAAAGACGAAGCCATTATGCGCATTGAACCTGAAAAGCTTGACGAGTTGCTTCACCCTGTTTTTGATACCAATGAAATAAAATCGGCAAAAGTAATTGCCAAAGGGTTACCCGCTTCACCGGGTGCCGCTACCGGCCAGATTGTTTTCCATGCAGAAGATGCCGTAAAATGGGCAGAAGATGGGAAAAAAACGATCCTTGTCCGCATTGAGACCTCACCCGAAGACCTGTCTGGAATGAACTCGGCCGAAGGTATCCTGACCGCACGGGGGGGAATGACTTCACATGCGGCTGTTGTCGCCCGGGGAATGGGAAAATGTTGTGTTTCAGGTGCAGGAAGCGTCAGAATTGATTATAAGAAACGGACATTAACGACAGAGGGTAAAGTTTATAAGGAAGGTGACTTTATTTCGTTGAACGGAAGTACCGGTGAAGTTTATGAAGGAAAAATAAATACGGTTGATCCCAAATTAAGCGACGATCTGGGCAAACTGATGAAGCTGGCCGATAAAAAGGCAAGGTTGTACGTAAGGACCAATGCCGATACGCCGCATGATGCCCGGGTTGCACGTGATTTTGGGGCAAAAGGTATCGGCCTTTGCCGTACCGAACACATGTTCTTTGGTGACGAGAAAATCATTGCCATGCGTGAGATGATCCTTGCTGAAGATGAAACAGGCCGCAGAAAAGCACTGGAAAAACTGCGGCCGATGCAGCGTACGGACTTTGAAGGAATATTTACGGCCATGAATGACCTTCCGGTAACGGTCAGGTTACTCGATCCTCCTTTGCATGAGTTTGTCCCCCACGATGAAAAAGGACAAAAAGAAATGGCAGACGTTATGGGAGTTAAACTTGATGTGATCAAATCCAAAGTGGAAGAATTATCGGAGTTTAACCCGATGCTGGGACACCGGGGTTGCAGGCTGGGAAATACTTATCCTGAAATCACGGAAATGCAAACCCGTGCAATTATTGAAGCTGCATTGAATCTTAAAAAGAAAAAAATCAGAACTCATCCTGAGATTATGATCCCGTTGACGGGTACATTGGAAGAAATGAAAATGCAGGAAGACATTGTCCGTTCCACTGCTGAAAAAGTATTTGAAGAAACAGGTGAACAGATTGACTACCTGGTTGGAACCATGATTGAAGTGCCTCGTGCCGCCCTCGTTGCTGATGAGATTGCCAAATCAGCCGAATTTTTCTCGTTCGGCACAAATGACCTTACGCAGATGACATTCGGTTATTCACGCGATGATGCGGGTAAATTCTTAAAGGTTTATCTTGAAAAAGGTATTCTGAAGGAAGACCCGTTCCAGGTACTGGACCAGGAGGGTGTTGGCAAGCTTGTTGAAATGGCAGTGAAAAAGGGAAAGAAAACCCGCAGGAAGATCAAACTGGGTATCTGCGGAGAACACGGGGGTGATCCCGGTTCGATTGAATTTTGCCACAGGGCAGGTTTACATTATGTAAGCTGTTCACCCTTCAGGGTGCCTATCGCGCGCCTGGCAACGGCCCAGGCAGCTATTGTGAATAAGAGAAGCTGGAAAAAAAAGCAAAAATAAAACCGGTTTTATAAACAACAAAGCCACACATTTGTTACATTGTGTGGCTTTGTTATTTTTGCACAAAATAAAAGTCTCACATAAAACCAAAAATCAAAAAGATCATGGCAAAAAATTTAGAAAAAATCAGAGAAGATTTAAAGTCTTATGGTATTGATGATGTTCAGGAGTTGAACTACAATCTTTCCTATGACGAGATCTTTCAACATGAAATTCACCCCCACAACGAGGGATTTGCCAAAGGGATAGTAACCGACCGGGGGGCTGTGGCTGTAGATACCGGAATCTTTACCGGACGTTCGCCTAAAGATAAATACATTGTCGAAGAGGAAACCTCAAAAGATAACATTTGGTGGCGAAATGAGTTACGCACGTCTTCCGATAATAAACCGTTGTCAGAAGACAAATGGGAATACCTTTATGATATAAGCGCGAACCATTTAACCGGGAAAAAGATATATGTTCAGGACGGATATGCCGGCGCAAATGAAGATACGCGTTTACGTATAAGAGTGATCACCGAAGTTGCCTGGATGGCACATTTTGTGAAAAATATGTTTATCCGCCCGACTGAAGAAGAACTGGAAGATTTTAAACCCGATTTTGTCATGCTGAATGCATGCCGGGTGATCAATCCGAGATGGAAAGAAATGGACATGAACTCCGAAGTGTTTACTGTTTTTAACCTGAAAGAAAAGAGGGCTGTCGTTGGTGGAACCTGGTACGGTGGAGAAATAAAAAAAGGATTTTTCTCCATCATGAATTATTATCTGCCTCTGAAAGGGATTGCTTCCATGCATTGCTCGGCCAATACAAGCAAAGACGGAAAAGACGTCGCTATCTTCTTCGGGCTTTCGGGAACAGGAAAAACAACACTTTCGACAGACCCCAAACGCCTGCTTATCGGTGATGATGAACATGGCTGGGATGATGCCGGCATTTTTAATTTTGAAGGAGGCTGTTATGCCAAAGTAATTCAACTGAACAAAGAACGTGAACCTGAAATCTGGGATGCCATAAGGAGAGATGCTTTGCTCGAAAATGTGGTTGTGGATAAATTAAGCCACCGTATTGATTTTGCAAGCAGCCTGAAAACACAAAACACACGTGTTTCCTATCCGATCTATCACATTAAAAATATTGTTAAACCTGTTTCCAAAGCGGGCCATGCAAACAAAGTAATCTTCCTTACAGCCGATGCTTTTGGCGTGTTGCCTCCGGTTTCCAAGCTTACCCCCGATCAGACGGAGTATCATTTTTTGAGTGGATACACAGCAAAAGTCGCCGGGACAGAAAGGGGAATTACGGAACCACAACCTTCTTTTTCGGCTTGTTTCGGGGCTGCATTCTTACTGCTGCACCCTACGAAATATGCCGAAGAACTTATCCGTAAAATGAAACAGCACGGCTCGAAAGCTTATCTTGTCAATACAGGCTGGATTGGCGGAGCTTATGGTTTCGGTAACCGCATTGACCTGCCAACTACACGTAAGATCATTGACGCCATACTGGATGGCAGTATCGAAAAGGCAGAGTTTGAAACCACACCTTACTTCCATTTACAAATTCCAAAGGCCCTCGACGGAATTGACAGTAAAATCTTCAATCCCAGAAACCTTTGGAACTACCCCGAAGACTGGGATGAAGCTGCCAAAAAACTGGCTGTGCAATTCATTGAAAACTTCAAACATTTTCAAGATAGCGAAGAAGGAAAGCGACTGGTCGCTGCGGGTCCGCAGTTGTAGGTCTAAAGAGAGAATTGATTTAAAATAACGTAGCAGAAAGGCCAGTCCGGGGCTGCAATCAACAGCCTGCCCGGATTCCGAAGGAGACGGGGTCAGCAATCAACAGTCAGTAAGATCAACAAAAAAAAATCTGCGAAAATCAGCGAAAATCAGCGTCTGATAAATATTGACAATCATCAATCGGTAATCACCAAACACTATTCAACTAATCTATGACTCTTCCAGGTACGCCTTTGGCGCACTCTGGAAGGTCATTTATCACCAATCTATTCCCCATTAACCAATTCTCATTAATTTTTCCACCATCCATCCAGTATCCAGTATCCAGCTCAATACTCCTGCCACGATTTGATCACAAGGTCTTCAATTTTGTAGCGCGTAATGGCATAGATGAAAGCGCTGGCCAGCCGGGCATTGGTGATCAACGGAATATTGAAATCCACGGCTGCACGGCGGATGGTGTAGTCGTTGTTCAACTCTTCGCGGCTCAGATTTTTAGGAATGTTGATCACCATATCAACCTGTTTATTTCTAATCAGTTCGTAAGCATTTGGCGCTTTGGGTACATCGGGCCAGTAAACAAGCGTGGTTTGAATATTGTTTTTCAGGAAAAAGTTGTGTGTCCCTTTGGTCGCAAACAGATGATATCCTTTTTCGATCAGAAATTGTGCGCTTTGCAGCAGTTCCGTTTTCGATCGCATAGGACCGGATGAGATCAGGATGTTCTTTTCGGGAATGCGGAAACCGACTGACAGCATAGCTTTCAGGATGGCTTCATAATAATCATCACCCAGGCAACCTACTTCACCCGTTGAAGTCATGTCAACACCCAGCACGGGATCAGCTTTGCTCAGACGCGAGAAAGAGAACTGGGAAGCTTTGACCCCGATATGATCAATGTCAAACAGCGATTTGTTGGGTTTTTCCATCTTTTCTCCGAGCATGATTCGGGTGGCATAATCAATGAAATTGGTTTTCAACACTTTCGACACGAAAGGAAAACTCCGCGAAGCCCGAAGATTACACTCAATCACTTTGATATCATTGTCTTTGGCCAGAAACTGAATGTTGAAGGGTCCGCTGATGTGCAACTCCTCCGCAATGCGCCTGCTGATCTTCTTGATCCGCCTGATGGTTTCCACATACAGTTTCTGGGGCGGGAACATAATGGTGGCATCTCCCGAATGGACACCTGCAAATTCAATGTGTTCCGAGATGGCATAAACAACAATTTCCCCGTCGTCAGCCACTGCATCCATCTCAATTTCTTTGGCATCGGTCAGGAATTTGGAAACTACGACGGGGTATTGTTTCGAAACCTGGGTGGCCAGATTCAAAAAATGTTCCAGTTCTTCTTTGTTGGACACCACATTCATAGCTGCACCCGAAAGAACATAGGAAGGCCGGATGAGAACAGGAAAGCCCACTTTATTTGTGAAATTGAAAATATCTTCTATGCTTGTCAATTCTCTCCATTCCGGCTGGTCAACACCGATCTTATCAAGCATGGCCGAAAATTTGTGTCTGTTCTCGGCCTTGTCAATGAACAGGGGAGAAGTTCCCAGGACAGGAATATCCTGTCTGTATAGCCTCATGGCCAGGTTATTGGGTATCTGCCCCCCGGTGGAAACGATCACGCCAAACGGGTTTTCCAGTTCACAAATATCCAACGTGCGTTCAAAACTTAACTCATCAAAATAGAGCCGGTCGCTGATGTCGTAATCGGTACTGACGGTCTCGGGGTTGTAATTGATCATCACTGACAGGTAGCCTTTTGCCTTTACTGTCTTGAGTGCGCTTACACATGACCAGTCAAATTCCACGCTGCTGCCGATCCGGTAAGCCCCCGAACCGAAAACGATCACCGACTTTTTGTTGTTGCTGAATTCGATGTCGTGTTCTTCTCCATGATAGGTCAGATACAGGTAATTGGTCACCGCCGGATATTCTGCAGCCAGCGTGTCAATTACTTTTACATAAGGGACAATATTTTTCGATTTTCTGTAATTTCTAATTTCCAGGATTTCTTTGTCGGTACGGCCTACCTTTTTGTTCTTGAACAGGAGACGGGCGATCTGAAAATCAGAGTATCCTTGCTGCTTGGCTTCAAGAAGGGTTTCATGGGGGATTTCATCAGGCCGGGAATATTTCTCCAGTTCTTTTTTTATCATATTGATGTTCATTAGTTTGTCAAGAAACCATTTATCAATGTTAGTGAGTTTAAAAACCTGATCTGTTGTCCATCCGTGGTCAAAGGCAGCGGCAATCGCAAAAATCCGCGTATCTGTTGGATTTTTTAAAGCACTTTCAATGTCATTGGCATACAACTCTTTGTAATCTTCAAATCCATGCATACCCAGCCCGGTCATTCGGAGGCCTTTTTGAATGGCTTCTTCAAAACTTCTCCCGATGGCCATAATTTCGCCCACACTTTTCATATTGGAACCAATTTCTTTGGAAACGCCCAGGAATTTGTTGAAATCCCAGCGTGGAATTTTGACTACCAGATAGTCAAGTGCCGGTTCAAAGAAAGCTGTTGTTGTCTTTGTTACACTGTTTTTCAACTCATAAAGTCCGTAACCGAGAGCCAGCTTTGCAGCCACAAACGCAAGCGGATAGCCCGTTGCCTTTGATGCCAGAGCACTGGAGCGCGAAAGCCGTGCGTTGACTTCGATCACCCGGTAATCGTCTGCATTGGGATTGAGCGCATACTGGACATTACACTCGCCCACAATGCCGATGGATTTCACGATCCCGATGGAGAGTTTACGGAGCTTGTGGTATTCATGATTTGTGAGTGTTTGAGACGGGGCTACCACGATACTTTCACCCGTGTGAATTCCCAGCGGATCAAAATTTTCCATATTACAAACGGTGATGCAGTTATCAAATCTGTCGCGTACCACTTCATATTCCACTTCTTTCCACCCTTTCAATGATTCTTCCACGAGTATTTGGGTTGTATAAGAAAAAGCCTTGTCGGCCATTTGTTTCAGTTCTTTGCCGTTGCCTGCAAATCCACTTCCCTGCCCTCCAAGTGTAAACCCTGCGCGTATGATCACCGGAAATCCGATTTTTTCCGCTGCGGATAATGCTTTGTCAACACTTTCACAGGCAATGGATTTCGGTGTTTTTATGTTGATCGAATCAAGCTTTTCCACGAAACGTTCCCTGTCCTCGGTTTCAATGATTGCCTCAATGGGGGTGCCCAATATCCTGACATTGTATTTTTTTAAAGTTCCCTTTCTGAATAATTCTATTCCGCAATTCAAAGCTGTTTGTCCGCCGAAAGCCAGCAGGATGCCCTGTGGTTTTTCTTTTTTAATAATCTGCTTAACAAAATAAGGTGTAACAGGCAGAAAATAGATGCGGTCTGCAATTTCTTCCGATGTTTGAACCGTGGCGATGTTCGGATTGATCAATACTGTTTCTATGCCTTCCTCTTTCAGTGCCTTCAATGCCTGGGAACCGGAATAATCAAACTCACCTGCCTCACCGATCTTTAATGCACCGGAACCGAGGATGAGAACTTTTTGGGGTGTGTTCATGATACTGGCTTCTTCTTTCTTTTATTTTTACTTCCTGTCACCCCGGTCATAATGACTGGGTAACTGATTTGTTTCCCCCAGTCCTAAAGGACTGGGTTATTAATTTGTTTCATAACAATGTTTTTTCTTCGCTGTCAGTTTCCCCGTCCTTTAGGGCGGGGTATGGTTTGGCATTTCTCACCATCACTTTACCCCTTCCTCTCTTTTCCACCTCTCAATCTCCCTGATAAATTCCCCGAACAGAAAAGCCGTATCTGTCGGGCCGCTGGAAGCCTCAGGATGGAATTGGGTTGTAAAAATGGGCTTTTCGGCATGCCGCAGGCCTTCGTTGGTTTTATCGTTCAGGTTAACAAAGTACGATGTCCATTCTTTCGGAATGGTTTTATGATCCACAGCATATCCATGGTTTTGAGAAGTCAGGTATGCTTTTTTCGTTCCCACCTGAAGTACCGGCTGGTTGTGGCTGCGGTGTCCGAATTTTAATTTATACGTTTTTGCTCCCGAAGCCAACGCAACAAGCTGGTGTCCCAGGCAAATCCCGAAAATGGGATTTTTCTTTCCGATCGAATTTTTCAGGTTGTTGATCGTCGGCCTGCAGATCGCCGGATCACCCGGGCCGTTTGAGATAAAAAGCCCGTCATAATCTTCGTTTGAATAATCGTAATCCCACGGTACGCGGATCACAGTTGTGTCGTAGCGTAAGAGATAACGAATAATATTATTCTTCACGCCACAATCAATCAGCAGTATTTTATGTTTACCCGCACCGTAAACCCTGCGCTCCTTAATGCTTACCCGGTCAACAAGGTTTTCTTTATTGGGATCATAAAAAGGGATATCTTCATCAAATATGATTTTTGCCAGCATAGCTCCTTTCAGGCGTATGATCTTTGTCAGTTTCCGGGTATCAATTCCAAACAACCCGGGTATTTTCTCTTCATTAAGCCATTCGCCCAGGCTTTTTACAGCTTCCCTGTGATTGTATTTTGCGGAATAGCATGAGATGATCAGGGCCGATATGTGGGCATGTTCCGATTCAAAAAATTGTAACATTCCGTTTTCGATCTGTTTCCCCGGCACGCCATAATTGCCAATGGAAGGATAAGTGAGAACCAGTATCTGACCGCAATAAGACGGGTCGGTGAGGCTTTCGGGATATCCCGTCATGGCTGTGTTGAATACAATTTCTCCAGCAACCGGATTTTCATGACCAAATGAATATCCGGTAAATTCCGAGCCGTCTTCAAGGACAAGGGTAGCATTTTTGTAATTCCGTTTCATTTCAACACGACATAAAAAAAGACGGGCAATGCCGTCTAACTGAAAAAATTAAAAGAGCTTACAGTGTTTGCTGATGGAAGCAGGTTGTTTCTGACAAAAAAAATGAATATCATACCGGAGTGCTAAAATAATAGTTACCAACTCATAAAAAAAGGATGACAGGCTGATTTTTGCACGAGTTGTTAACAAAAAATTTGACGAATTGACGACAAGATTCGTAATTAAAAGTTAATTGTTCTAAAATATACCCGAATTCGGGTATTGACAAGTATAAACATCCTGTCTATTTTTAATCCGTTATTTCCAGAACTACCGCATCAACTTGACACTTGTTGATTGCAACATAGTATGAGAAAAACCTGACCCGGCAATTTGAAAGAATTTTCGGGGAAAAATAAACTATTGTGGAAACGTGTGTAAAGAAAGTATTAATTCTTGAAGATGATATTGTGAATGCCTGGTATATGCAGGATGTTCTGGAATCATCAGAATTTGAAATCACAGGAATTGCAAACAATTGCAAAGATGCATTGGAATTGTTTATTAAAAATAACCCCGACCTTCTGATTTGTTGTATTTACCTAAAAAAGGGTATAGTTGCAGTAAATTTTGTGGAACAGGCAAAAGAAATAAAAAAAGTGCCTGTAATTTATGTGTCTTCGCATGATGATGAAGAAACCCTGAACAAGGCATTGGACAGTTCGCCGGAATCTTATATTACCAAACCTTTTACAGGCAAGCAATTGCTTGTTGCAGCAAGGCTTGCGGTTAACAAATATGGGATTCTGAATGAAAAAATAATTATATCGAAACCAACTAAACGCGAACTTGAAATTATTAAGCATCTTGCAAAAGGAGAATCAACGAAAGAAATTGCAGATAAACTGTTCATTTCTTTTGAAACCGTAAAAACCCATCGAAAAAACATTTATAAAAAATTCGGGGTCTCCTCCGGCCTTGAAACTGTGGCAATAGCTTATAAGAGGCAATGGCTTTCACTAATTTGATTGGATGCCAATGTCTAAAAGGTACCTTGATAATCCGGATTCTTCTGAAAATATCCCCCGAACGGGGGATTGATTGATGTTCATCCTTGCTTTAGATTTGCTCGATAACAGAAAAGTAATAGAACCAATGTTTTATGCTAACTGTTACAGGATAACCTGACTTTGAATCAATCGTTTTTTCAAAAGCCAATTTACCCCAATTAATTATTCACCAAATAAATTTAATTATGAAGAGAATCGTACTTGTATTTCTGGCATCTGCACTGATATTCAGTTGTCAGAAAAAAGAATTGAAAACCATTCAAATGCAACAGGATGTTGTGTTTAATGTTTCGCAAATTGACCCGGGCAGTGGCCTTAAATCCACTGCCGATTGGACCTGCCCGACCGACACTGAAGGGAACCTGCTGGAACCTGTTTCGGCCGAGATTGATATTGACGATGGCACGACAACCACCACCTATTCACCGGCCGTTTTCCGGCTCGATGGCAACCTGTACACACAGGCCATTAAGTTGCCGGCCGCGCAATCGGGTCCGACTACTTACACCGTTACCAGATTTGTATTGAAAGATGCAGGTGGTACAATCATTATGGCAACCCCGATAACGGGTTCCGATTACTCGGAATATGTAAGCCAGGGTGTAACCTTTACTTTTGAAGTAAATGCCTTTGCCAAAGCGGAAGTTCCGGTAGAGGTGCTGTGCTTTTTACCTGAAGATTATACCTACTTTGGCTTTGACTGGTTCAATGTTACAGAAATCGTTGTCAGGGAAGTTTGCTTCTTTGGTGACATTTGCCTGGATGGTAACCCCTGGAGTCCCTCGGATTTTGACGGATCAATGTATGACGGTGATCAACCACCTGCCGGAACACAACCGGATATGCCTGCAATTTTTGAAGTTCATGTATATAAAGATGGTGTCGAGGTACCGCATTCGCCGTTTACAAATGGGACAGTAGAAGCTAATTATGGCGTCGGATCACCATTGTGTGTCCAGTACCCTGATAATCTAAATGTAACGGGAGAAGAATTCACTTTTGAATTGTGGGTATTGGTTCCGGATTGTGGTGGTACATTCGACTATCGTCTATATCACACCTTTACGTTAACGGATGACGGCACATTGCCTGATGTTGACGCGGATGGTGTTACCGACTTTGTGATCGGAAGCTGCAACCTTTCCAATACGGACCTGGCTATGAATCATTTTGACTGGCTTGTTTTGCAAGACCTTTTTGATGAGAATAACTCAAATGGATTCCTGTATACCAAAGACCCCACAGTTGGTGCTCTTTGGAAATGGACAAGAGCTGATTTGTTACCTGCCCATAATATCACAGAGCCAATGGGATATTACCTTAATAAAGCCGGATTTCCGGATATTGCAGAGCTTGCATTTGATGCCATCTGGAATGATCTGAATAATGGCGAACGTTTCTGGAGTACTACCTTAAGTGGATTAGTAGGGGGTTATAATTTAACCGGCGATACAAAATATTTGACCATGGCCAATTCCATTATGGATGCTGTTTACCTGAAATATCACCCGGCCGGTACGGCGCCTCCCAGGACACAATGGTGGGGGTATGATTACCTGAATATTTTACGCAGTGCAAAATTGGCAAAAGATGCAGGTGTAAACGGTTCAACATATTCAGCAACACAATACTACAATGAACTGGTTGCCGATTATCTTGCTAACTATCAAACGAAAGCAACTGATGACTACCACCGTATTTTCATCAATGTCATTGCGACGGAGTTGGGTATCGGAACATTCCAGGGATCGGTTACCTGGGATGATACACAATATGGCGTTCAGGAGGCTGCCTATGGTCTTATAGGTGGCAGTTGGGATGACCCGGTTATTGTAAAAACGTATATCAGAGATAATATATGTTCAGAAGTTTATTCCGAACCTGTTGCCGAAGGAATTTATGCCCTTGGATTATAGGTTTCTGAAAGGCTAAATCCTTAATCATGTTTTGATTAAGGATTTAGCTCTTTATAACTGATTTGATTAACACGTTTTAATATAAACCTGAAATAAATTTATCATGAAAAAAATCGTACTTGTATTTCTGGCTTCTATTTTGGTGTTCAGTTGTCAGAAAAAAGAATTGAAAACTGTTCAAATGCAACAGGATGTAGTGT
>CAZMOS010000057.1:0-20570 GCA_964567945.1 uncultured Lentimicrobiaceae bacterium | reverse complement strand
GACGCTTGAAGCAGTAGAGGCACTGCCCCCCGGTTGGTGTCCCCACCAACCGGCGTTATGGTGAACAAAATCTTGTTGGTGAGGACACCAACAAGGGGATCAGATAAAACCTTATCCTAACCCGCCGGGTAGATTTATTCCCGGCGGGTTGAAAAGATAAATTCCATGGCTTGGTTTCAGGCTGTCCCTCCGGGACGCCGGGGCTTACATAAGGGAAAGGATAATCCCAATACTTTACTCCGCAGTTAGTGTCCCCCAACAGCCCCCACTCTTGTCCTCGTTTGTGCCAAAGGCATTCTCCAAAGGAGTCCTTCAGACCTTCGCAACAACGGGGATGGATTTACATTCCTGTAATTCATAGAAAAACAAAAGCCTGCTATAAATCATCTTCGTCACAGAAGAGGACGAGAGGAGTATTTTTCGCCTGCGAAAAATCATTCGTGTAATTCGTGTCATTCGATGAGGAATATTTCCCGGAAATCAAAACATTTGATCAACATCATTTAATGAAATGTTTTCACCCACCCCCTGCTTCAAGCGTCCACGCTTGAAGCCAATTTGTTTCACCTCTTCATTTGGTGCCAACATCAACAGCCAAATCCTGAATGCATATCAAATCTGGGTTAAAATCCGTATCTTGCAACCCAAAAAAGAACATGAAATTTACTGCCCGACAAATTGCCCAGGCGCTTAACGGAAAAGTGGAAGGCGATCCCAATGCGGAAGTTTCTTCGGTATCGAAAATTGAAAAAGGCGAACCCGGTACACTTACTTTTTTAGCCAATCCCGTTTACACAAAATACATTTACGACACCCGGGCATCGGTTGTCATTGTCAATGAAGACTTCCAGCCGGAACATCCCGTGTCTGCAACCCTGATCCGGGTAAAAGATGCCTATTCGGCGCTTGCCACATTGCTCGAAATGTATCAGCAGGCAAAAGGACGGAAAAAAGGTATCTCCGGTAAAGCTGCCATTGACCCGTCAAGTAAGATCGGAAAAGATGTTTATATCGGCGAGTTTGTGGTTGTCGGCAAAAATGTCGTTATCGGCGACCGGACGCTGATCTATCCGAATACGGTCATCGGCGACAATTGCCGCATCGGCAGCGATACCTGCATATATGCGAGTGTTAAACTGTATGAGGACACGGTGATCGGCAACCAATGTACGCTTCATGCCGGTGTGGTGCTGGGCAGCGACGGTTTCGGCTTTGCACCGCAGGATGACAAAAATTACAAAAAAGTCCCGCAGATCGGGAATGTGGTGCTTGAGGATCGTGTGGAGATCGGGGCAAACACCACCATTGACAGGGCCACTTTTGGTTCTACATTGATCAGAAAAGGCGTGAAGCTGGACAACCTCATTCAGGTCGCCCACAATGTAGAGATCGGGGAAAACACGGTGATTGCGGCACAGGCCGGAATATCGGGGTCAACAAAAATAGGGAAATACTGTATGATCGGCGGGCAGGCAGGTTTTGCCGGACATCTCAAAATCGCCGATGAGGTGAAAGTTTCAGCCCAGGCCGGTGTTGGGAAAAATATTAAGGAAAAAGGAGCATTTGTCGAAGGTTCCCCATCGTTCCCCATACGCGACTTTAAACGTTCCTATATCCATTTCAGGCGTCTGGACAGTATCGTGAAACGCATTGATGAACTGGAAAAGAAATTACAACACCGGGAAAACCCGGATGAATGAGTTTAAACCGTTAATAAGAGCAGGTTTTATAACTGTTTAAGGGAACATATCTTATTCTCATCCTGCGTTATCAAATTTTCATACTTTTGCACAACTTTTTTGAAGATCAAAAAAACAAGACTGAGAACCTATTTTTATTGCATGTCGGTAAAACAACAAACTATAATTAATCCTGTAACGGTCAGAGGGGCAGGTTTGCATACGGGTCAGATCGGTGAAATGACTTTCAAACCGGCGCCCGTGAATCACGGAGTCAAATTCAAGAGAACCGACCTGGAGTCGCAACCCGTCATTGAAGCTGATATTGACCATGTGATAGATACGGCAAGGGGTACAACCATTGGCAAGAACGGGGCAAAGGTTTATACGATCGAACATGTGCTTGCTGCTTTAACAGGCATGGGGATTGACAATGTGCTGATTGAGTTGAACATGGAGGAAATTCCCATCAAAGACGGCTCTTCCAGGTATTTTGTTGAAGCACTTGAAAAAGCGGGAGTAAAAAAACAACCGGCAAACAGGGAATACATTGAAATAAAGGAACCGGTTATATTGGAATTGCCCGGTCAAAAAGCAAAAGTCATTGCAGAACCGGCTGATGATTATTCAATTACAGTTGAAATAGACTTTGAAACAAAAGTGCTTGGCAAACAGGTTGCTACTTTGGACAGTATTGATAAATTTAAAACCGAAATAGCCAATTGCAGAACTTTTGTCTTTCTTCATGAGCTGGAATATTTGCTGAGCAACAACCTGATAAAAGGCGGTGATCTGAGTAATGCCATTGTTTTTGTGAACCGAAAGGTATCACAGGAAGAACTCAACCGTTTGGCGGACCTTTTTAATAAACCACGTGTGAAAGTGAGAAGTGAAGGCATACTCAACAATCTTGACTTACATTTTCATAATGAACCGGCGCGGCACAAACTGCTGGATGTGATCGGCGACCTGACTCTGCTGGGGAAACCGATTAAGGGACGCATCACGGCATACAGGCCGGGCCATCAGATAAATACGGAATTTGCAGGCGTTTTGAAAGAATATCATATAAACAACAGATCCATGAGAACAAAACCTCCTTTTGATATATATGTTGACCCGGTTTATGATGTCAACGAAATAAGAAAAATTTTACCCCACAGGCCTCCGTTTTTACTTGTGGATAAAGTATTGGATGTAAGTGATGAGCACATTATCGCCCTGAAAAATGTGAGCATGAATGAACCGTTCTTTGTCGGTCATTTTCCTGACGAGCCGTTGATGCCGGGTGTGCTCCAGGTTGAAGCCATGGCGCAGGCAGGAGGTATTTTCGTGTTACAACAGGTTGATAAACCCGAACTTTATTCAACTTATTTCCTGAAAATTGACCAGGTAAGATTCAGGCATAAAGTCGTTCCCGGAGATGTCATTGTTTTTGTCATTATGCTGGATGCTCCCATCAAAAGAGGGATTTGTACTATGTCGGGGAAAGCTTATGTTGGCAACAGAATTGTAATGGATGGGAAAATGACCGCCCAGATTGTAAAAAATAAAGACGCATAAAGAAGCATTACGATGAATCAACCTTTGGCATACGTGCATCCTCAAGCGAAGATTGCAAAAAATGTAGTCATTGAACCTTTTGTCAATATTGAAAAGAATGTTGTGATCGAGGATGGAACGTGGATCGGCTCCAATGTTACCATCATGGAGGGGGCCCGTATCGGTAAAAATTGCCGTATCTTCCCCGGAGCTGTCATTGCTGCCATTCCACAGGACCTGAAATTTGCCGGGGAGGAAACATTGGTGAAGATCGGCAATAACGTTACTATTCGTGAGTTTGTTACGATAAACCGCGGGACAAAAGCCAACATGGAAACCGTTATCGGGGACAACTGCCTGCTGATGGCTTATGTTCATATAGCACATGACTGTATCCTGGGCAGAAACGTAATACTGGCCAACGCAGTCAATCTGGGTGGCCACATTGTTATTGACGATTGGGCTATTGTGGGAGGACTTGCCGCCATTCATCAGTTTGTTCATATCGGTGCACATGCATTTATATCGGGAGGGGGCATGGCCCGTAAAGATGTTCCTCCGTTTTGTAAAGCCGGCCGTGAACCCCTTGCATTTGCCGGAGTCAACTCCATCGGCCTTCGCCGGAGAGGTTTTTCTAACGAAAGGATCAACGAAATTCAGGAAATATACAGGATTCTGTTCCTCCGGGGAAAAAATGTTACCCAAAGTGTAAATTACATAGAAGCCAATTTGCCCGCGACAACTGATCGCGATGACATATTAAGTTTTATTGCGAATTCACAACGGGGGATCATGAAAGGATATACACGGATGAAGGACAGAATTCAATAAACATAAATTAAACCGATAACCAGATAAACATGGCAACAACTTCAGATTTTCGTAACGGTTTATGCATCGAACACAATGGTGATTTATGGACCATCGTTGAATTTCAGCACGTTAAACCAGGAAAAGGCCCGGCTTTTGTCAGAACAAAACTGAAAAACGTAAAAACGGGGAAAGTCCTTTCCAATACATTTACGGCAGGGGTTAAAATCAATACTCAAAGGATTGAGAACAGGACATATCAATATCTTTATAATGAAGGGGATATTTATCACTTCATGAACACCGAAACTTACGAGCAGACATTCATCAATAAAGAGCTGATCCCGACACCTGAATTACTCAAAGAAGGTGAAATTGTGCAGATCGCTTTCCATGCCGAAACAGAAACGCCCATCTCGTGTGAGATGCCGACGTATGTGACGCTTAAAATTATTTATACCGAACCCGGCGAGAAAGGAAATACAGCAACCAACGCGATGAAGGATGCCGAAGTTGAAACAGGGGCCACGGTGAAAGTTCCGCTTTTCATCAACACGGGGGATTTGATTAAAGTTGACACCCGGTCAGGGGATTATTCAGAACGTGTAAAAGCTTGATCAATGGATTTTTCAAGACCATTCCCAGCCCGCGAAATTGCTGAGTTGATCCGTGGAAAAGTAATCGGTGACCCTGACAGGCAGGCAACAGGCCTGAATGAGCTTCATGTTGTGAGACCGGGTGATGTCTCGTTTGTTGATCACAAAAAATATTTCAAAAAGACCCTCAATTCAGCGGCAACAGTAATCATCGTCAACGAAGAGGTGGAAGTGCCGGAAGGAAAAACATTGATATTGCATGAGAAGCCCTTTGATGCTTTTATGCTGCTGATCAACCACTTCAGGCCGTTCACGCCTTCTGACAAGATGATCAGTTCCAGTGCTAAGATCGGGGAGGGAACGATCATTCAGCCTGGTGCATTCATTGGCAATCATGTGACCATTGGAAAAAATTGTGTGATCCATTCCAACGCCAGCATTTACGATCATTCTGTGATCGGCGACCGTGTAGTTATCCATTCAAATGCAGTAATTGGTGCTGACGGGTACTATTTCCAGCGGCGCAACAATGGCTATGTAAAATTCATATCCGGTGGCCGGGTGATTCTGGAAGATGATGTGGAAATCGGTGCAGTATGTTCAATTGACAAAGGGGTTACCGGCGATACCATTATCGGCGAAGGTACCAAAATGGACAACCATTGCCAGGTAGGGCACGACACCGTGATCGGAAAGAATTGTCTGATCGGTGCATTTTCGGCCATCGCGGGTGTGACAAAACTTGAAGACGATGTGGTCCTCTGGGCGAGAGTTTCTATCGGTAAAGACCTTGTTGTGGGTAAAGGCGCCGTGCTGATGGCAACTGCCGGAACCGAAAAATCAATTGAAGGCGGAAAAGTTTATATGGGGGCTCCGGCCATTGAAGTACGCCAATACTGGAGACAATACTCCTCATTAAAAAATCTTCCTGAAATTATCAAGAAATTGAAAACCGGCGGGTCAACCTGATTTATTCTTCCTGTATTTCAGAATGTTTGCCAGTATGGAAAACATCCAGGGCAACGATCACAGCAATAAATCCCCAAAAAGGAACCGATAATTTATCCGTATCCAGAAAATTATTTAAAAGTCCATGCACAAAATAAGTGGTAAGTCCAAGGGTTGCCATCATGCTTAGAAATTTATCTTCACGCTCTTCAGCCCGGCGGTAAACCATCAGTCCTTTGTACAACACAACGATAACAAGAGCCAGAACGATGAGCAATCCGGGGATACCCATTTCTGCCAGTGGCCCCAGATATTCACTGTGTGCATTTCCTTTGTCACCCAGGTTTGTGCTGATTATGGTCTTTTCTTTGGCCAACTGGAAGGGGGCATAAAGAAACTGATAGGTTCCGCCTCCCCAGCCAAACACAGGCCGTTCCTCCGCCATTCGCAAGGCGGCCTGCCACCGGTTGATCCGTTCAAGGTTGGAAGCATCCGACGAAATATTGGCAATAGACCGGACATGTTCAACAAAATTTGCCGACGAATCCTGTTTGTTTTTTTCCAGTACATCAAAAATCTGTTGCTGAAAAACAACAAATGCGCCGATGAGGACTGCTGTTCCCACCACAACCCAATGGAACCGTATTTTGAACATGACCAAAAGAAACACGACAAATGCTGCCACAACACTTATCCACGCAGCGCGGCTGTATGATAAAATGATGGCAACGGTCATAATAATTGTGATAACGAAAGCCGAAAACCGGCTGAACTTGCTGCTTCCCGGATAAAATATCAATCCGATAACGACGGGATAAAATATAGCCAGGGCAGCGCCATAAGCGGTATGGTCATTATAAAACGGAGACATGACCCAGTGCCCGGCTTCTTCTTCAAAGCCATATTTAGCATGTTGAGTGGTCGTGTATATGATAACAGCAACCAAAGGAATAAGATATAACCAGAAAAAACTCCTTATTTTCAACTTGTCTTTAAACATTAACGTGGCAATAAAATAAAAAGGAACAACAAACCAGATTTGCGATAGCAAATGTTTCAATGAGACAACAGGTAACTCGCTGGTGAATGTGGTCATCAGCATCCATAAAAGGTCAAAGTAGATTATGTATGAGACCGGATGTTTTGCAATGTTTTTGTTATATTTATTTTCGAAAATGAGGTTCGCAATGAAAATGAGAACGACGCCGAACATGAGTGGTTCTGTGGGAAGCGCAACTCCCAGCCCCATTTCCATGTCCCTGATGTTTACCGACAGTGGGGTTAGAAAAGTGATCAGCAGGATGATCTTGTCAAGAGAAACCAGGTAATAATAAACAACGATCAGTACAAGCGGCAACAGAAAAAGCCAATAAAAGTCTTTTTCAAGGACAAGGTAAAAGTTTACGGCCAGAAACAAGGCACTCAGCGCATAAACCCAAATTATTTTTGCTTTATCGGCCAATTTGCAAGGAGTAAATAAAAAATTATTTTGAAAATTTTCTTTTTTCAATAACCAGAATGACAAGCATGGCAAACACAAAAGCAGCCAGTGAAACGATCAGTACGATCAACCAGCGGATCGGATAGCTTTTCTTATCGGCAACAAAAGGATGCGTAACAATGTTGCTGTATGTCATATTTGCTTTTAAAAAACGCAAAGCCAGTTCATAATCCAGTTTCGTAGTCACATAAGTACTTGCTTCATCCTCGATCATCTGGACAACCTCAACCAACTGCCCGCTTTTTTGCTGCATGCCATTTAAAAGACGTTTGACTTCCTTTGTATTTACCCTGTCGGGGCCTTGCCCTGAAAGCGTTTTTAAATAGCCACGCATAATTTCCTGCGATTGGTAGTCGTATTCAAAAATTCCGTATTTGGTACCCAGTGTGTACATGATTTGTTTGAGCGAATCAATGGTACCCCGTTTTACAGCCAGTTGTTTTTCATACATATCAAGCACTTCCCTGTATTTGATCTTGTGCAGGTGCGATATTTTTTTGTTATAAAAATCGAGGATGGCATTTACTATCAGCATGGCCGTATCAGGGCTTTTGTCGTAAACTTCAATTAAAACCGATTCGTAAGGTGTCTTGCTGATCTTCACATTTTGACGGTACCGGTATAATAAATCGGTCCTGAAGTACTTGTAGTTGGGATTGATTTCATAATGTTTGGCCAGGTCGAACCTTTTTATCACGCTGTCAATGATATCCTGCGAATTGATGATCTGAAGCATTTGCTCGGTTTCACTTTCTTCCGAATAGGGCTCGATGTTGGCAGGATAGACGATGGCATAAGATTTATATTTCGGTGTAATAAACTTTGGACCCGAAAAAATGACGGCCAGTAAAGCTGAAATAGCAACGATAGCCACCAGATGGTATTTCCATTTGGTGATCAGCTTTAACAAATTTGAACTGTTAAAAAAATTGTCCATTTCAATATTTTTATTATTCCTCTTATTTTCTGTGCTTGTATTCTTTGTTTTATTTTTTTTGATTATGTCGTCGGGATCCTCTTTAAAGGTATCTTCCGTTTTCACATTTTCAGGTTCACTATATTTTTTTTTCTCATAAGGTTGTTCTTTTCTGATCTCTTCTTTTTCTGGTTTTTTTTCAGCAACCGGGCCCCTCACTTTATCATCGGCGAATAGCGGCGATTTTTTTAGCCCTGTCAGAGATTTACTTTTTTTTTTAATCTCATTAAGGTCAATCCTGCCCGAAACCACTTCCATGGCACCAAAAACGAGGATGGCAAGAAAAAGAGCCGAAACCGTTGAGATCATCACGATCAGCCAGCGTATCGGATACGATTTCTTTTCCGCTTTATAGGCACTGCTTACAATAAATTTATGGGGCAGGTTTTCGGTGGCATCCACCTTGGCTTCTTCATACTTGGCCTTAACCTGGCTTAATTGTTTTTTATCATACTCCAACGCATCACGAAGCGAAACATAAGGGCCGCCGTATTTTGCCAGAACCTCAAGTTTTTTTTGCAGCCTTCTTACTCCGTCATTATTTCCTTTGGCCATTTCGATGGCTAACTGACGGTTAAACATTTCCGCCTGGCTTTCATAATCATGAACACCCAGTTCGCGGAGAACGGTCATGGAATCTTCTTTGACCTTAACTTCGTTCTGGAGCTTAAAATATTCGTTTTTAACGATCTCAAATGCTTTTCTGGCAACCTTTTTTTGCATCTGATTGATGGTGGAATCAACCAACTCGGCAATTTCGTTAGCCATATCGGCAGCCAATTGCGGGTCTTTATCAAAGACCGATATTTTTACTGCCATATACTCTGTGCGCCTGAATTTGAAATTGCTTTCATATTCCTTGTACAATTGTGTCATCTTGTATCGCGCATTCGGTGAAATGCCATAATGCTCAAGCAGGTTATACTTTTTGATAACCCTGTCCATGATTCTGTTGGAATTCAGGATCTGTAGCATTTGCTCTGTTTGTTCTTCTTCACCAAATTCAAGAATATCTTTTTGATTGCCTGATGTTTCGCTCAGCAACGCTTTTGAAATGGATTTGCTGGCAGTGGGATATAAAATCACTGTGGATTTATACAAAGGCGTTATGAAAAAAGGAGAAGAAAAAATAACAGACAGGATGATTGCAGCAACACCTATAATGGCTAAATGTTTCTTGTACTTAATAACAATCTGCATGAAAACCCCTGAGAAAAAAGGTTTTTTAGTTTGCTTATCTGCCTCCATTGCATTTTTCGGTTAAAGCCGTCAAAATTAGGAAATTTTATAGATCAACCAATTAAACTGTAAAAAAACAATTCATCCGGATCAAAATAAACGCTCACCTGTTTTTTAAAATCGAATAAAATTCTTTTAGATTCCACAAGCGGAAAACGATCGCGAAAACCATTCCCGATAATAAAATAATGAGTGCGGGGATAACCCATGTTGAGAAATTCAAATAGCTTAAACCAAATCCTGTCAGCAGCATAATGACTATCAGTGAAAGCAATGAGATAATGAATTTATTGTGAAACCTGATCTTGAGAATCCGCAGGGCAAAGAACATTTGCAATGATGCCGCAAGGCTCTGCGCCGAAAGGCTGGCAATTCCTGACCCTAAGGCAAATAACCTGGGGATTAAAATAAAATTCAGCGCAAGGTTGACGATAAGCCCGCCGAAAGCAATGATATTCAGCAATTTTAAATTGTTATTGGCCGTCAGCAATGTTCCGAAAATGTAACTGGTTGAAACGGCAACCAGGCTGAACATGAGCAAATGGAATATGCTCGCCGACAGATCAATACGATAAAGATACTGGGCATCCGTTTCGCCGCTGAAAGGGGTGTACATGAGCATCATCAGTTCTTTTCCGTAAAATAAAGAGGTGATGGCCACGATTAGTGCTCCTGTGATAATGATCGAAAAAGAAAGTTTCAGAAGGTGTTGTATGGGATGAGACTCTTTGATCATTTTTGAAAAAAGCGGTAACAGGAGTACCGAGAACAGGTAAGCGAAATTTTGCCCGGCATCCAGCAACCGGAATGCCTGGGCGTAAATCCCCGATTGTTGTTTTCCAAAACTGCCTCCAAGTATCCGTTCGATCAGTACCGGGTCATTCCGGTTGTAAAAGCTCATTAACAACACGAGCAGGGCAAAAGGAAGGCTTTTTTTTATGATCAGTATAAAGAACGGCAAACTCCAGTTCAGCTTCAATTTCCCTGATTTGCGAAGCACAACCGTTAAGGCTATCAAAGCGGTAATAACATAAGCGATGGTCTGGGCATAGACAAACCATTCTATTTCAAAGCGGCCACCGAATATCCCGGTCCACAGCAATACACTACAAATAATGATCATCAACACGCGGTCGAGGATGGAAATGAAACTATCGGTTTTGAAAAGCAACAGCCCGGATATGTTTGATCGCAGATACAATACAAATGAAAGAAGAAACTGATTGAAACCTACCCAGGCCAGCAAATAAAGCTCACGTCCCCGGTAACCGATGACCAGTGCAACGGCAAAAATAAGGATGGCGTAAAACAAACCCAGAAATAATTTTATTGTGGCAATTCCCGGAAAATGTTTTTTCAGCAACTGGTTATTTTGGGCAATATTCCGGTTGTTGAAGTTGGTGATCCCCAGATCAAGGAAAATGAAAAACAAAAAGGAAAAGTTGAATACGGTGAAGTAAAAACCGTATTCTTCAGGTCCCACGGTATTTTGTACTGCCCGGTCAACACCCAGAATCCAAAACGGTTTTACCAACAGATTCAGGAAAATGAGCAGGGCCAGGTTTTTCAGAAACTTCTTATGCATCGGGACAAAGGTAACGAGATTTGAGTTTTTGGCTAAATAATATTTTGTCCAAAGGATTCCTTTCATCAAGTTTTACCGGCAGAACCTGAAAAAAATAAGGTAATAAGCCTGCCTGCCGCAGGCTTATTACCTTATTTATTTAGAGGATAAAATAATAATCGTCAAAATAGCTGCCACTTCGAGGCGCGATAAAATTTAACTCCAACACATCAAAATAAAATTTAGCTTTTTTTGTCCCGGAATTTTAGCATATTTGTAATACTAAAAACCAAATCTTTGAAAATAGCGGTAAATACCAGGCTGCTCCTGAAAAACAAGCTGGAAGGCATTGGCTGGTTTATATACGAGACCATGAAAAGGATCACACGGGCACATCCGGAACATGAGTTCTTCTTCATTTTCGACCGCAAATACGATGATTCTTTCATTTTCAGTACCAATGTCACGCCTTTTGTGGCCGGCATCCCCGCCCGCCACCCTTTTTTACATTATCTGTGGTACGAACATTCCATTCCGGCCGTATTGAATCGCATAAAACCCGATGTTTTTATTTCACCTGACGGGTATTGTTCTCTAAAAACGGGTTATAAAACACTCATCGTAATTCATGATCTGAATTTTGAACACTATCCCGGAAACATGCCCTGGCTTCCCCGCAAATATTACCGCTATTTTACTCCGCGGTATGCCAGGAAAGCCGAACGGATCGCAACGGTTTCCCAATACTCAAAGCAGGATATTTCCGAACAATATGGAATTGACCCCCAAAAGATTGATGTGGTTTTCAACGGAGCCAGTAACTTGTTTACTCCGGTGAGCCTGACTAAAAAAAGTGAAATCAAAAACCGTTTTACCTACGGCAATGATTTTTTCGTTTTTATCGGCGCGCTGAACCCCAGGAAGAACCTTGCCAACCTTTTCAGGGCATTTGATATTTTTAAAGAAAAAACCGGGTCCTCGGTACGTTTGGTGATCATCGGCGAAAAGATGTGGTGGACAAACGACATAAAGTCATCTTACAACTCAATGAAATACAGCAAGGATGTGGTATTTACCGGAAGGCTGGGAATGCCTTTGTTGACAGAAGTAGTTGGCTCCGCACTGGCGCTGACTTACGTATCTGTTTTTGAAGGATTCGGTATTCCCATCCTCGAAGCGTTTAAGTCGGAAATACCTGTCATCACTTCCAACATTACTTCAATGCCTGAAGTTGCTGCCGGTGCTGCCCTGTTTGCCGATCCTTTTAAACCGAAAAGTATTGCCGAGGCGATGATACGAATTTATTCCGACCAGGGCCTTCGTGAAGAACTGGTTGCCAAAGGGAAAAAGAGACAACAGGATTTTTCATGGGACATCACGGCAGACCGTTTATGGGAATCGGTGACAAAAATTGTTGGATAAGAAGAAAAATATATGAATTTTGCGCTTTAAATAAACCAAAATGAATGTACTGATCATAGGATCCGGTGGCCGCGAACATACCCTGGCCTGGAAAATCAGCGAGAGCCCGAAACTTGACAAACTTTTTGTCGCTCCGGGCAATGCGGGAACACGTGCCATTGGATCCAATATCCCGGTTGACCTTGGTAGCTTTCAGAGCATTAAAGAGGCGGTTATTGAGAAAGATATTGATATGGTGATCGTCGGGCCCGAAGCCCCTTTGGTGAACGGAATACATGATTTTTTTCTGCAGGATAAAATTTTAAAAAACATACCGGTTATCGGACCGGTACGAAAAGGGGCCATGCTGGAGGGGAGCAAGGATTTTGCCAAAGCGTTCATGGAAAAATATAACATCCCCACGGCTGTTCATAAAACATTTAACAAGGATAATTATAAAGATGGGTTTGAATTTATAGATTTGTTAAAACCGCCCTATGTGTTGAAAGCTGACGGCCTGGCAGCAGGAAAAGGAGTGCTGATCATCGAAGATCCTGACGAAGCCAAGAATGAACTCCAGGCCATGATCACCAAAGAGAAGTTTGGTGAAGCTTCTGCCAAAGTGCTCATCGAAGAGTTTTTACAGGGAATTGAAGTTTCGGTGTTTGTTCTTACCGATGGCAAATCGTATGTCTTGTTGCCCGAAGCCAAAGACTATAAAAGAATCGGCGAAAGTGATACCGGCCTCAACACGGGAGGCATGGGATCGGTTTCGCCCGTCCCGTTTGCCAATCGTGAGTTCATGCAAAAGGTGGAAGAACGGATCATCCGGCCCACTATCGAAGGTTTGCAGGAGGAGGATATTGAATACAAAGGATTTATCTTTTTCGGTTTGATGAATGTAAATGGCAATCCTTTCGTAATAGAATACAATTGCCGGATGGGTGACCCCGAAGCCGAAACGGTAATACCGAGAATAGAAAGCGACCTTCTTGAATTATTTGAAGCGGCAGCTAACGGGACGCTTGTCAATGCGAAAATTGAAATTGATCCGCGTGTTGCGGCTTCGGTCATGCTGGTTTCCAAAGGTTATCCCCTGGCTTATGAGAAAGGAAAGATCATCACGGGCCTCGAGAATGTCAACAATTGTGTAGTATTCCACGCCGGGACTACCATGGACATCGAAACGGGTAAAATAAAAACCAGCGGCGGACGCGTGCTGGCTGTAACAGCCTACGGAGCAGAAATGGAAGAAGCATTGAAAACAGCTTATGAAAATGCAGAGATCATTGACTTTGACGGAAAATACTATCGCAGTGACATCGGCTTCGATCTGAAATAAAAAAATCATGCTTAACTTTTTTAAAAAAGGACTGCCTGATCGTTACATCACTCTTTTGTTGTTTGCACTGCTTTTGTGGTCACCCGCGTTATTGAATGACAGTCAGTTTTTTTCAGTTGAACATCCTTTTCTTAACATATCCTATCAAATTACCGGTATTTATTCCTATCTGACGTATGGTCTGTTGTTTGTTCTGATCATTATTTCTTCTTTTACCGTGAATCACCTGGCCAACGAAAGCGAATTTACAGGTCAACAGATAACGCTGGCCATGTTTTTCTTTCTGGTCCTTATTTTTTCGTTTCCCGGATTTACCCTTTCCGCTCCCGTGGTTATTGTTAACCTGATCCTCATATTTATTTTCGGAAACCTTTTCAAGCTTTCCGAGACATCCAACTCTGTTCCCGTAGCCTTTGATTCGGGATTACTTTTGGGTTTGTGTTCGCTGGTCTTCTTTCCGCTGGTTTTCCTGTTGCTTGTGGTATGGGTTGCCTTTCTTATTCACAGAGCCAATTCGTGGCGAAACTACGTCGTAAGCTTTCTTGGCCTGCTCACCCCGTATCTCTTCCTGCTCACCTGGCTTTTCTGGACAAACCAGTTGGCGTTCCCGGGTCTTTTTAACGAAAAGATCCTGTCAGTTTCATTCATTTGGATCGAACAAACCACGTGGGTTGAAAAGATCGTTTTTGTCCTGATCTTTATTTTGACGGTAATTTCATTTACAAAAGCAATAACCGAACAGATCGAAAAAAATATTGTTTTGCGAAGAAACCTGATAATCGTTGAATACGGGCTTGTCATCATTTTCCTTGTGATCCTGTTTTATTCCCGGAATCTCTCCCTCGGCGTTTTCCTGACTGCACCCGCTGCATGGCTTATGGCGCATACAACGTACACACTGAAAAAGGCAAAATGGATGAACCTTTTTGTGACTTCACTAATCGTGCTGATAATCATAAACCGTATTTTAACCATAATTCAACCCTATGCTTCTGAGTGGTTACAATAAAAACCTGATTGAAGCCGGTTGCGATGAAGCAGGACGTGGATGTATTGCCGGGCCTGTATTCGCGGCAGCTGTGATTTTGCCGCCCGGTTTCAGTCATCCTGAACTCAATGATTCCAAGCAACTAAGCCGGAGAGTGAGAGAGGAATTGCGCGAGATAATAGAACAAGAAGCTGTCGCATACGCCGTTACCCGTATTGATGCCCCTGAAATAGATGAGATCAATATTCTGAATGCTTCAATAAAAGCCATGCACCTTGCCGTAAACAACTTAATAATAAAACCGGATTTTTTGTTAATTGACGGCAACCGGTTCAAACCCTATAAAGACATTCCGCATAAATGTTTTATCAAAGGTGACGGGCGGTTTTTGCCCATTGCAGCGGCTTCGGTGCTGGCGAAAACACACCGGGATGAGTTTATGATCAAAGCGGACGAGACCTACCCGCAATATAACTGGAAAAACAACAAAGGATATCCGACCCTGCAACATAAAATGGCTATTCAGGAATACGGGCTCACACCACTTCACCGCCGCTCATTCAATTATAACCTTCAGTTGAAGATTTCATTTTGAAAAGCCGTTTCGAACAGTATGTTTTATTCTACCGAAAACTAAGTGATAGAAAAAACAAGAAGCGAAACAAAACATTTTCGGATACCGGTATTTACATAGATGAATATAAACAGCAAATAGTTAACAAATATTTGTTAAATACGGGCCCGTCCGTTCAATGATGACACTGGGAAAATCGTTACCTTTGAATGGAGTTACATCAATTTGGAATGATGAAGAAAATAATAGCCTGGATTGTTTTTGTCCTGCTGATTGTTGCAGCAGTTTTATACTACTGGTTTTTCAATCCGGTTTTTGATAAAAATAATGCCTGGCAGTATATTCCCGACGAGGCAGGCCTGGTCATCCAGATTGATAACCCCCGGCGGTTTATTTCAAAATTCGGAAAAGACAGCAAGATCAGAAACAGCCTTTTTAAAAATGAGAAGCTGAAAAAGCTGATCAATGGTATCGAAACAACTGACAGTTTGTTCAGCAGCCATGCGAAACTGTCAAAATTATTCAATTCCCCTTTTCTGATCCCGGCCATATACGACGCTGCAGAAAACAGAGTGCAATGGCTTTTTATAGTACAACCGGCAACCGAAATGAATACCGGGACATTGAAGAGTCATCTTGAAAAATATTTAAAAGTAAACTATACCGGCAAAAACCGGGAATTCCTGGCTATCCGCTACGATTCACTGTCACCGGATATTTATCTTACTGTAAAGGACAATCTGATCTTTTTTTCGACGGATATTGAATTGGTTAAGAAAACAATTTCCACTGCACAAATGGCGAAATCACATTTCAGCGAAGACAAGTCGTTTGTTCATCTGCAAAAGATTTCCGGAAAAAAGGTAGATGCACGACTGTATTTGCAATATTCAAGGTTTTCACAACTTTTCAAACCCTGGCTGAGCATGGAAGGAGAAAAGGCTTTCCAATGGATCGGCAACCTGGCCAAATGGGGTGAAACCGATGTCATCATTAAAAAAGATGAACTGATGATGAACGGTTTCAGTTATGCCGTTCCGGGAAACTATCTTGCGGGCTTTTTCTCCCCGAATCAGGAAAATATCCGGGCATTCGGTATCTTACCGTTCAACACAAACTTTTTGATTGTTCTCGAAGTTGATGATCTTAAGAATGCCGTGAATGAAAAAAAGCTGAAATCCTTTAACCCTTCTTTACAAACACAGATTACCCGCCTGCTCGAAGTATCCGGTCCGGAGATGGCTCTGGCTTCAAATGCTTACAATAGAATTTCTGTCAAACCGGCCAGTTGGTTTTTTCTGAAAACCGGTAACCCCGGCAAGGCAAAGCAAATTCTGGATAAAATATCATCAATATCGGGAACTACAGGCGAAGAAAATTATAACGGGCATGCCATTAAAAACGCCGGGGTAAAGAACCTGATACCGGGATTGTTTGGAACCGCGTTTAAAAATATTGAATATTCGTGGTACACCCTGCTGGATGATTTCATCGTTTTCGGGAACTCTTCCGGCAGCCTGAAAAAGCTGATCAGGTTATATGAGTCGGGCAAAACGCTGGACATGAACGAAAATTTCACCCAATTTTCCGACAACATCTGGGATGCATCTGATCTGTTGTTTTATTTACGGCCCAAAAGCATTCAGGCGGCCATGGCGAATTACCTGAATAAGAAGGCATTGGGCATTATGAAAAAAAACGAGAGCCTGTCTGGCGAATTACAGGGGGCTTCATTTCAGTTCAGCACATCGGATACCCTGTTTTATACCAGCTTTTATTTCCGGTTCAACGAATCATTAAAAGAAGAAAACCTGGCCTTGTGGAAAGTTCAGCTCGATGATGAAATCGCCGGAAAACCATGGCTGGTGAAAGACCATAAAACCAAAAAATATAACATCATTGTTTTTGACGTCAGGTCAAACATGTACCTGGTTAGCCCTGACGGGATGGTTTTATGGAAAAAGAGGATTGACGCATTGCTCTTGAGCAGAATCTACCAGGTGGATTATTATAAGAACGGGAAAATACAATACCTGTTCAATACCAAAGATTTTATCTACCTGATAGATAAAAACGGAAATCCGGTAACGGGTTATCCAAAAAAGCTTAACCCGTATGCGACAAACGGAATCAGCGTTTTTGATTACGGTGGCAAAAAAGACTACCGGGTGCTCATTGCGCTGGCTGATAAAAAAATACACAATTATCAGTTGAACGGCAAACCCGTAAAAGGGTGGAAAAACCCGCGGATGAAACAAGTTGTGACTGAGCCTGTCACACGCCTTGTGTCCGGCGGCAAAGATTATATCATTATAACCGACAGGGAAGATAATATCAGGATCGTGAACAGGAGGGGGGAGACGAGAATACACTTGAAAGAAAACCCCGGTAAAGCCAAAAATTCAGGCTATTACATTAACAGGACCAATAACAAAGGCATCATTATCACAACCGATAAAAACGGCAGGTTGGTTTATATTTCAAAAAACGGGAATGTGAGGAAAACCGAACTCGGCAAATTCTCGCCCGACCATTTCTTTTTGTACCAGGATTTTAACGGCAACGGCGACAAGGATTTTATTTTTGTTGACGGCAATACCCTGGTAGTGATCAACCGTTTCAAAGATGTACTGTTTACCTATCAGTTTCCTTCGGCGATCACCATCAAACCGGTATTCTTCAGGCTGGGTAAGCACCAGAATGTGCTCGGGGTTGTCAGCAGCAAAGAAAATACTGTCTTCCTTTTCGACAAAAAGGGCAATACGCTCATCGGGTCGGGACTTGTCGGGGAAAACCCGTTTACCGTCGGCAGCCTGAACAATGACGGTGTGATCAACCTGGTCACTTCGTCGGACAATACCTTGTTTAATTATAAAATTGATTGATCCGTTGTTTTGTTTTATCGTTACTGACAAAACAGACCGGGGATTGATACTTTTTCCGGAAAGTTATTTTACTTCTTCACCACCTTCAAACTTTCAGTTTCCTCACCGTCAATATACATCACGATGTAGTAGATACCGGCGGGGAGGTAATTGCCGTTTTGATCATCACCAATCCACTGGATTTCGGATTCGCCGGGCGGGGTGAAGCCCGACTTGAGAGTTTTTACGCGCAGTCCGCCGTTGTTGTACACCTCGATGCGCACGTTGCCCTGCTTTTCCCATTTGGCGGTGATGTAAGTGCCCCAGTCGAACGGGTTGGGGGCGGCGGAAAGGTGTTTTTCTTTTTGTTTTTTTAAGGGCCGGTATTCGGGTGTGCTTACCGTGGGGTTCCACTCGTAGGCGCCCATGTCAATCTTGCCGTTGAAGATGCGGGGATTGCCGGCCAGGTCTTTGTCGGGTAGTACCACGCCATCGGGCAGGTTGAGCGTGCCGGCATCAATGCAGGGAGAGGCGGAGGACAGGTTATAAGGAAAATCCCCGTAACCCAGCCATTGCGGGTCGCTCTCGATGTTGGTGCTGTCTTCATAATACACATAATCATAAGGACCCATGATGTTTATACCGCTCACTCCGTTTTCAACGCACGAATGATAAAGATACAGGGAATCGGGGTCATCTTCAAAGCTGTTTGTAAAGGCCTGATAGGGCACATTACCCCAGAGGATGCTGTTGTAAACATTGACGTTGGCGTTATGCGTAAGGCCCAATGGGGCGCCTGTTTGATTGTACGAAAAATTATCTCCTATTGTGGAATTGATAAGGTTTAGCTTAATATTTCCTGATGCTGATATACCAAAAGGAGATGGCAGATAGGAAACAGCACTGTCATAAGTGCCAATGATTTGGGTATTGATAATATTACCTCTTATTTTTCCACTATCCGGGTAATCATCAGTATATATATTAATCGGAATACATTGTTTTTGATCAAAACCATTATTTATATATGTGGAATCATATTTGTTGTTGATAAAACTGCACAATAAAATCTCGAAAGAAGTTTCATTATTAGTATTAAATACCGAACTATATATGTTAACGTTGGTGACACCATTGTTATTTTTAAAATGGCTGTATTTAATGATCGTTGTATCATTTCTTCCAAAAGTGACTCCAGCATCATAATCAGATGAACAATTTATGAAAGCAATACTATCAAGAATAATTTTATGCGATCTGTTAGCATCTAATCCGGCAGTAGTTACAAAATAGTGATAACCGAAACCACGAATAAAAGAAATGTTTTTTAAAAATGTTCCCTTCTCACCTGATAATAAGTAAGCACAATGTGTTTTTTTTTCCGCGTCAATGATTGTTTTTTCCCTCCCGGCGCCTTCAAGAGCTATGTAGCTTTTTAGCCCGATGGCCAGTTTTTCACCTGTTTGTGAAGGGGAATAGGTGCCTTCGGCCAGGTGGATGGTTTTCGGGTTGGTGCTGTCCGATTTGATCTTGATTAGGGCAAAGGCAATGGTTTTCAAGGGGTCATCGGGTGAAAGCCCGGAATTTTGATCATCTCCGTCAGGACTGACATACAAATCACTGTCAGCTTGCTCAATTTTCCAGTTATTAACTTGTATGGACAAATTATCAACAGGATAGCGATTTGGGGAAATTGATAACAAATAGTAATGACTTGGTTTTTGGATTGTTCCTGTATCAAGTATAATAAGGTTGCAATAAGCCGTATCTGTTTTAGCCAGATCGTAACCTGCTGAAGCATAATTCATGTAAAGACTATTTAAATCAGTTTGGTCAAATATAATATGATTTAATGGCGTAGGTAAACTTGTAAACAAAATACCACCTCCATATTGGTTGGCATAATTATGAAAAATTCTATTGCCTTTAAGTAATAAATTAGAACGGGAAGAACTTATTCCTCCTCCATTATATGCTTCATTATTTTTTAAGATACAGTGTTCTAAATTCAGACTTGCTTTATAAATTCTAATTCCACCACCAAATGTTTTTGTAGAATTTGAAGAACCTTGTACAATAGTTCCACTCCCGTTTTGCAGTGTAAATCCCACCAGCCGGCAGTTGGTTTCAAAATTTTCCAATCGTACGCAACTGCCGCTGTGGTTACCGTCAATGATGGTTTGTGCAATGAGCGAATCGGCGCCGGTAACCAGGTACAAGCTGCCGAGGATAAGGGCTTTCCCCTGGTAGGTTACGTTTTCGTAATAGGTTCCCGGGTAAACCAGGATGACCGTGCCGTTGTCGGCCGCATTGATGGCGTCCTGTATTTTCAGGTAATCGCCCGTGCCGTCCTGTTTGACAGTTAGCGTATCGGCCCGGCAGGTTATAACCTGAAACAACCCGGTAAGCAAAAGCAGGAATATTTTTATTTTCATGTTATTTGTTTTCTGTTTTATGTCACGCGGCGACGCAGCGTAAAAAGAATAAATATACCTCTGCGTCTCTGCGTCTTTGCGTGAACTCTTTAATTGATCACAATCTTTTGT
>CAZMOS010000056.1:0-20689 GCA_964567945.1 uncultured Lentimicrobiaceae bacterium | reverse complement strand
TTACAATATACTGCTCTCCTGTTTTTCCAGGTTCACCCCCATTCTTTCCGTAAGGCTGGTATTTCCTGTGCTGGCTTAGCAACGAAAGTTCCACATCTTCCAGGAAAGTGTATTCCCTGATCACACCGTCGCCACCGGGAAACTGTCCGTTTCCCCCCGACTTTTTTCTCACTTCAAAACGGTTTAACCTTACCGGATAACGATGTTCCAGCACCTCCGGGTCGGTGATGCGGGTATTGGTCATATGCTGATGAACGGCAGAAGCACCGTTGTAACCTTCCGTTGCCCCGGTTCCCCCGCAGATGGTCTCGTAATAGCCGAATTTCTCATTGCCAAAAAGCACATTGTTCATCGTTCCCTGGCTACAGGCCGCAATGCCGAATGCTTTCAGCAAAGTATCCGTCAACCGCTGACTGACTTCCACATTGCCACCCACAATGGCAGGGCATTGTTCCGGTGACAGGTGAAACGGCGGGTTCAGAAATCCTTCCGGCAAAACGATCTTTACCGGTTCCATCAATCCGTCATTCAGGGGAATATTTTCTTTCAGCAACAAGCGCATCACATAGATAACCACACTGTTGACAATGGCCGGGGTGGCATTCATATTCCGCTGGTGAATAGGGCCGCTGCCGTTGAAATCAAAGGTTACTTCGCCTCTTTTGATAGTGATCTTTACACGGATCGGCGTGTCATCATCCAGAAATTCTTCCGCTTCGTAAACGCCTTCACGGAAACTTTTCAGAACGGCTCTCATTTTCCGGGCAGCATAATCTTTCAGGTGATTCATATATTGCAACACCTCTTTTTTTCCATAACTTTCAATCAAATGAAGCAAAGACCTTTTCCCTTCCATATTGGCGGCCAGCGCTGCATTCAGGTCAGCCAGATTTTCCTCTGTCAAACGTGAAGGATACGGTGCCTTTTCCAGTATCCGGCGCATACCTCCCCAATCCACTGCATCTTTTCTGACCAGATAAAACGGGGAAATAACCACCCCTTCCTCGGAAAGCCGGGTAGCATCCGGTGGCATAGACCCGGGAGCAATGCCGCCGATCTCGGCGTGATGGGCACGGTTCACCACAAAACCTAATCTTTTACCCTCTGAAAAGACGGGTGTGATCAGCGTGACATCCGGCAGATGCGATCCGCCATACAATGGGTGGTTGGTAACAATGGTATCGCCCTCATCCATTTTAAAATACTTCAACACGGTTCTGACACACATACCCAGTCCGCCGAGATGCACAGGAATGTGCGGAGCATTGGCCACAAGAAAGCCATCACCGTCCAGCAGGGCACAGGAAAAATCAAGCCGTTCCTTTATATTCACCGACAAAGCTGTCCGTTGCAATACCGCTCCCATATTGCCTGCCACCGAAATAAAACGGCTGGAGAAAAGTTCCAGTTTGGTTTCGTGAGATTTGTTGTTTCCTGGTTCTCCGGATTTATTTTTTTTCTGAACTGTTAAAACCAGGTTATTAAAGGAATCCACCTCAAGTTTCCAGCCCGTCTCCAAAAATGTTGTGCTTTTGTCATCGGTAATGACGGCAGGGCCTTCGATATAGCGTCCGACCTGCAGGTCAGACCGCAGAAATACCGGCACTTCCCTGTGGCGGTTTCCAACCCACGACAACACCTGATGTGAAAATGTTGCCGGACTTTTTTTTACCTCCCGGATTTTTTCATTTCTTTCTTTTTCCTGTCCGGCTACGGCAACCTTTACACGAATGGATTCAATTTCGATTTCCCTGTTTTCAGTCCAGTGGCTGAACAACCCGGTGTAAGCTTTTTTGAAACCGGCAACCAACTTTTCAGCATCACCATCCCACTCCACGGGGAGTGTACTGTCCTGTCCTTTGAAACGGAGAAATGCCGTTTTCATCAGGGTTTCAATATTTTCCGAAACGCCGTAATTCATCGCCAGTTCCGTTTGTGCTCGTTTTTCCAGTTCAGTGAATAATTCGTCCAGATCAGCTTTTATTCCGGAAAATAGTTTCAGAACCTGCATTTCTGCAAAATGTTCCACTACGGCTTTGCTCATCCCGTAAGCGCTGAGCAGGCCGGCATCGACAGGAACGATCACGCGTTTCATATCCAGTAGACGTGCAATACCCGTAGCATGCATACCCCCTGCGCCGCCAAAAGCGATCAGCGTGTAACCCGCAGGGTCAAAGCCTTTGGCTGTGGATATTTTTTTGATGGCTCCGGCCATGATCTCATTGGCAATTTCCACAAAGCCGGATAAAACCGTTTCAGGTTCCGGTCTTCTATCGGTGGCTTTTTCTATTTTATCAAGCAGTTCTGCCAGCCGTTTTTCAGCAGCTTTTTTATCCACTGGAATTCCGAAATACCGGGTGTCCATTCTGCCGAGCAGAAGATTTACATCCGTCAGCGCCAGGGGGCCACCCATACCGTAACAGGCAGGGCCGGGGTCTGCACCGGCGCTTTCGGGGCCGACCGTGAGCTTGAAGCCGTCAAAACCACAGATGCTTCCTCCCCCGGCAGCCACTGTTTCGATGGCCACGGCAGGGCTGAAAACGTGAGCTTCCCCCACTTCCAGTTCATAGCGGTAATCAGGCCCGCCATCGTACCGCGAAACATCGGTGCTTGTGCCCCCCATATCGAATGTGATCAGGCGGCGATAACCGGCATCTTCTCCTTTTGCGGCTGCGCCAACCACCCCCCCAGCCGGGCCGCTCAACAGACTGTCTTTCGGTTGGAAAGCAAGCGCCTTTACCAGTCCGCCGGCACTGTTCATCACCAGCAGCCCGTCTCCGGCGACAGCGACGATCTGATCGAGGTAATTCCGGATCACCGGCGAGAGATAAGCGTTAACAATGGTTGTTTCAGCCCGTTCAAGCAACTTGATCAGGGGCGACAGTTCCGTGGAAACCGAAATGAATTTTATTCCCGATCCTTCAAGCAGTTTTTTGAATTGTTGCTCGTGAACGGGATTACGGTAGGCATTCATAAAAACAATGGCTGCCGATTCAATACCTTTTTGTTTTAACCCGGCAATTATTTCCCTGTATTCATCTGCAACCAACGGTTTCAGGATATTGCCTGACGCATCGGTCCGTTCGTCCACTTCGACGATCAGTGAAGGCAACGGTTTTCTTTTGATGATATTCAGGCTGAAAATGTCGGGGCGTTGTTGTGTTCCTATTTCCAGCAGGTCTTTAAACCCTTTGGTGATGAACAATACCGACTTCGCCCCTTTGTGTTCAAGCAGGGCGTTGGTCCCTTTTGTGGAACCCAGCCGCATTTGCATTGGTGGCATTTTTTCAGTCAGCGGCGTGCCGGTCACCAGGCGGGCTGCCAGCACAGGGGCTTCTTCCCCGGAAGCCAATTCAAAGGAAATGCCTGATCGCAGAAACTTTTTGTCCGTATCCCGGGCAAGTGTCAGAATATTTTTATCCTGGTCAAACGATTTTACTTTGGCCCTGAACCATTCACCTTCCTGTTTGATCCTGAAATGGAAATCCTGAAAAATATCTTTGTCAACGTTCCACTTTTGGCGGATTTTAAGTTTTCGGGGAGTGATCCATTCTTCAACAATGCCGCGGATCGTTCCGTTACTCAATATCTTCCTGCGATGGGTCTTTCCGTCTGGGCCAATGCCGATCAGGTCGGTAAATGTCCCTCCGGTATCCACAAAAAAGCGGTATTGTTCGTTATTATTCATTTAAGTTCAGTTAATTCAAGTTTTTCACCCGCAATAAAGTATTCTTTGGTTATTTTTTCCATTTCCTTTTGTTTTGTATCCTGTAAAAAAAGAACAAGGTGACCAGAAATGTCACCGCCAGTAATACAAAATAGTAACCTCCCGTTTCATCCAATATACTTCCTGCTAATTTGACCAGCGCCGAAATCAGGTTGTGTGTGCCCAGTAAAAGGGTGATCCAGACCACAAACCCGAACAGCAGGTTACCGGGCAATGAGTTTAAATGACTTCTCCCCATTAAAGAGATGTTGTTGACAGCGAACCATAGAAAGATGCTGATGAAAGGCAGGATGAGGCCATTCAGTGCCTGGGCTGCAATGATGGCCGGGATGGGTTTTAACCCGATGCTTCCGAATAACAATCCGGTGACCAGCACAAAACCCCAGGTGAGTTTAAAAAACAATCCGGCCTCCGACCATTTTGTTTTGTTCCTGTGTTTAAACAAATCGCCGGCCGTCAACGCGGATGCGAGCGGCGCTGTGACTGCCGAGGAAAATCCCGCAGCGAACAGTCCGATACCGAAGAACCAAACTGCCCATCCGCCAAGTTTTCCGGCCAGCGCTTTGCCGACAGTAACAAATGAAAAATCGCCGGTTACCGAAGTGCCCACGATCAGTACAGCCATCGAGATCACACCGCCGAGGATGATAGCCACCGAGAGCCCAAACCGCATTTCACTGACCGCCTGGGTTTTGTCAGCAATACCTGAGCCGAGGAAGAGATTGTAAGGAACAACCGTTGTGCCCACTAATCCCAGGATCAATAATGATGATCCTGCCGGAGAGGACGGAATGACTGCCCCCTGAAAAATACCGACGGGATCTGGTTTCAGCAAAAACGCCGTGACCAGAAAAACAACGCCCATCAGCACGACCAGAAAGCCAAGGATGCGGGCCAGCAGACGCATTCCCGGAAAAAGGAGGGCAAAAAAGGCAACAACGCCGATGAGCAACACCCATAATTTCACATTCACCGGATCAATAACACGGATGCCTTCGGCAGCGCCCAGCAGGTTGCCCGTTTCATAAGCCGCCGACCCGATGATGATGGCCCCAATGACCAGTACCACAATGATCCAGCCCCCTTTTTTCAGGCCGTAAGTTTCGGAAATGGCAGTGCCAAGACTTTTCGTACTTACAATGGTCAGCCGGGCTGCGGCTTCCTGCAGCACGAGGCAGGCAAAAGTGGAGAACAACAGCGCCCAGAGCAGGGAATAACCATACGATGCTCCGGCCTTGGCAGCCGTGGTGATGGTTCCCGGGCCGATGAATGCAGCCGAAATGACCGACCAGAAAAGGATGTTCAAAACCTTCCGCTTCATACTGAATGAATGAGGTTTTAAAACTACAACTTTTTAATTTATTGAGACTCTTCCAGGTCCTGTGGACTCTGGAAGGTCTTCTCCAAAACCCCTAACTCCAAACTCAATACTCCAAACTCATTTACTATCTTTGCCCTCTCATTTTAAAATCGGATTATGACAAAAGTACTGGGAATAGGAAATGCGCTGGTTGACCTGCTGATCCGTCTGGAGGATGACCGGATACTGGATGACCTTCACCTGCCGAAAGGAAGTATGACCCTGGTGAGTGAAGATACAAAAGACCAAATTGCTGAAAAGAGCAGGCATTTGAATCGTGAGATGGCTTCGGGCGGTTCGGCAGCCAATACCATCCACGGGCTTGCACGGTTGGGTGTTGAAACGGCATTCATTGGTACTATCGGCAGGGACGAAACCGGTGAATTTTTCAGGAACGATTTGATAAAGAGTCACATCATGCCCATGCTTAACCTTTCGGACACACCTTCCGGACTGGCCAGCACGCTGATCACTCCGGACGGGGAACGAACTTTCGGAACCTACCTGGGGGCTTCCATTGAACTTTCTGCAGATGACCTGAATGCGGAAATATTTTCCAAATTTGACATGTTGCATGTAGAAGGGTATCTTGTGCAGAACCATCAACTGCTGGAAGCTATTTTGAGACTGGCTAAAGAAGCCGGACTGAAAATCTCCATTGACCTGGCCAGCTACAATGTCGTGGAAGAAAACCTGGGTTTTTTAAAGGAAATGATCAGGAAATATGTTGACATTGTTTTTGCCAATGAGGAAGAAGCAAAAGCATTCACCGGGCTGGATGCAGAAAAAGCACTCGATCAGCTCTCGGATTTTACGGAAATCACGGTCGTGAAAACCGGAAGTAAAGGATCGCTGTTAAAAAGTTCAGGCGAAACCACCATTGTTGATGCCATCACGGCAGATGTGGTTGACACAACCGGTGCCGGCGACCTTTATGCCGCTGGTTTTTTGTATGGAATGATAAACAAAAAAGATTTGAAAACTTCCGGATATATGGGTTCCATGCTGGCGACGGAAGTCATTGAAGTGATGGGGGCAAAAATTCCTGATGAAAGATGGGAAGCCATTCTGGAAGAAATAAAACGGCTATAAATAATTTTTATCCTTAAAAACATCCGTTAATTTTTTTACATTTGCCGTCCCTAAAAAAAGAATTGCTAATTAATTAAGAATTTGAATATTATGAAGGTTTATGAGACAAAGGACATTCGCAATGTCGCCCTGATCGGAGGTGCAAAGTCAGGAAAAACCTCCCTGGCAGAATCCATGTTGTTCGAGGGCAAAATGATCAACCGCCGGGGAACCGTTGAAGACAAAAACACGGTTTCCGATTACAGGCCCATTGAAACTGACCGCGAGATATCGGTGCATTCCACACTGATGCATACGATCTATAAAAACACGAAGATCAACATGATTGATACTCCCGGTTTTTCTGATTACGTGGGGGAAACCATCGCTGCACTCAGTGTTGCCGACACAGCTCTTTTTCTCGTAAACGGACAATCCGGTGTTGAAGCCACCTCTGAAACGGCCTGGCGGCAGACGGAAACAGTAAAAAGTCCTGTTCTTTTCTCAGTAAACCAGCTTGACCATCACGGTGCGAATTTTGACGATACCGTAAATGCATTGAAAGATTATTTCGGTGAAAAAGTAACAATCGTCCAGTATCCTGTAAATCCGGGTGAAGGTTTCGATACTGTTATTGACCTTGTACTGATGAAACAACTGAAATTCAAAAACGGTAGTGGCGAACCTGAAATCTCTGATATACCGGATTCTGAAAAAAACAAAGCCGAAGACCTTCATCTTGCACTAGTGGAGCAAGCCGCCGAAGGTGATGAAGCGCTGATGGAAAAGTATTTTGAAAATGACTCCCTGACGATGGACGAGATGCGTGAAGGTATCCGTCTGGGAATGGTCAGCAGGAGTATTTTCCCGGTAATGTGTTCTTCGGCAAAACATGGTGTCGGAACGTCAAGGATCCTTGATTTCATCGTTCATTCCTGTCCTTCACCGGATATGATGCCTGCAAAAAAAGCAACCAACGGTAAAGAGTTCAAATGCTCGACCAGCGATCCCGCTGCACTGTTTGTTTTCAAAACATCCATCGAGCAGCATCTTGGTGAAGTATCGTTTTTCAAGGTTTACGGAGGTACGGTTACCGAAGCACAGGATCTGATAAATTCACGTACCAAAAACAAAGAAAGAATCTCGCAACTTTTTATTTTGAATGGTAAAAACCGTGACAAAGTGGATAAAGTAGTTGCCGGAGACATTGCCGTTACCATCAAACTGAAAGATGTGAACACTGGTGACACACTGGCTGATCCGAAGATCAGCGGAACCGAATTTGAGATGTTCCCCATTCCCGATCCGCTTTACATTGTTGCCATTAAAGCCGTCAATTCGGCTGATGACGAAAAACTGGGCGCTGTGCTGAACGAAATGCACAAAACCGACCCCACGCTGATTATTGAGTTTTCGCGTGAGCTGAAACAGCTTCTGGTAAAAAGCCAGGGCGAGTTTCATATCAATACCGTAAAATGGTATCTCGACAACATTCATAAAATCGAAATAGATATCTTCTCCCCGAAGATCCCTTATCGTGAAACCATTACCAAGCCGGCCCGTGCCGATTACCGGCATAAAAAACAATCGGGTGGCGCCGGACAGTTTGGTGAAGTACACCTGATGATCCAGCCTTATTTCGAAGGATACAAAGACCCGACGGATATTCCGGTAAGGAAAACCGATGTTCATGAATTACCCTGGGGTGGCAAACTGGTGTTTAACAATTGTATTGTCGGTGGCGCCATTGACGCGCGTTTTATGCCGGCTATTCTGAAAGGGATCATGGAAAGGATGAACGAGGGGCCTCTGACAGGTTCTTATGCGCGTGATATCGTGGTTTACATTTATGATGGTAAGATGCACCCCGTTGACTCAAATGAGATCTCCTTTAAGCTGGCCGGACGGAATGCTTTCAGCATCGCTTTTAAAAATGCAGGCCCGAAAATTATGGAACCCGTTTACGACCTGACAGTTTGGATGCCGGAAGATATGATGGGTGCGGTAATGACTGATCTTCAGGGACGCCGTGCTATCATTATGGGGATGGATTCGGAAGGTAAAAACCAGGTAATCCGGGCAAAAGTGCCGTTGGCAGAAATTCAGAGATATGCCACCTCGCTGAGTTCGATCACTTCGGGCAGGGGCAGGTTCTCTCTTAAATTTGATGCTTACCAGCAGGTTCCTGCTGATGTTCAGGAAAAACTCCTGAAGGAATACGAAGAATCGCTGAAAGAAGAAGAATAGTTTTTGTTTTTCATAAATTAAGTATAGGGCATTGGTTTTTTCCGTTGCCCTTTTTTGCTTTCGGCATAATTATTGACGAAAGAATCCGTCATTATCCGGCTCCTTTTGGGGTCCGGATTGATAAAACAATGGAGATATGAATAAAAACATTGCTTTGGTTTTGGGAAGCGGTGGTGCACGGGGGATTGCGCACATCGGAGTCATCCACGAACTTGTCAGCCAGGGATATCAGATCACATCCGTTGCAGGTGCTTCAATAGGGGCTTTGATCGGTGGAATATATGCTTCGGGAAAGCTTGATGAATATGAAAAATGGGTCTGCTCGCTTGACAAATTTGATGTTTTCAGCCTCGTTGATTTTACATTAAGCTCCAGCGGGATCATAAAAGCTGATAAAGTGTTGAATGAGATCAGAAAGTTTATCCCCGACCGGAATATTGAAGACCTGCCCATTCCTTTTACGGCTGTGGCAACCGATATCAGGAACAAGAAAGAGATATGTTTTACTTCCGGTAGTTTATACCAGGCGATCAGGGCATCCATATCCATTCCCATGGTCGTTACCCCTTCACATGTTGACGGGTTGCTGCTGGTTGACGGGGGAATCATAAACCCGGTACCGGTCAACCGCGTAAAACAGACTCAAGGAGACATGCTCGTAGCTGTCAATGTCACGGCTCAAACTCCTTTGACAAATAGCCGGCATATTGAGAAAAAAAACGGATACATCAGCCAGCTAACCAACGGACGTCTGAAAGCTGTTCAGGAAAAATTGTCACACCTTTTCCCTTCGAACAAAAAAGAAAGCATGGGGTATTTTGAACTGATGACCGAAACGACCGGTTTGATGTTGTCACAGATAGCCAGGCTGAACCTTGAACTGAATCCGCCCGACCTGCTTATTGAAATTTCCAGGCAGGTGTGCGGTACCTTTGAATTTCATAAAGCAACCCAACTGGTTGAAGCAGGAAGAGATGCTGCCAGAAAAGCTTTGGGAAAAGCGGAAGGGATTAAGATTCAGAAACCCTGATTCACTTCAAAATAAATCCAGCATGGTTTTCTTCTTTTATTTTTAATGACCAGGTTATGGATCCCGCATTTATTTCAACCAACTCCTTACACGTTTTGAAGCATTGATTTTGTGATCGGTCAGATACTTTTCGTGATTTTGCACAATTTTTTTAAGTTCATAATTATAGTTCAGCATAATACCCGCCGACTGGGCTATCCCTTTTTCTGACGGATCGGCCATCCAGTGCATGTTTAAAATCCGGGCGCCGTTTGAAAGATGAAAATGGGCTACCGGGTCATAAGCTCTTAAACCCCGTTTAACGTTTATCAGGTAATGGGCACACAACCGCATGAGAGGTCTTTTTACTGTTCCCAGCAGCTCCCGGTTTTCAAACCAGCGTTTATTTTCCAGAATCTCAGCCAGTCCCAGGCCGGGGTTATTGGTTTTGGAATACGGGCTTATTTCACCGGCCTCAGTTTTTGACAACAGCGGGTCGCCCCCTTCACGCAGGTAAGGCAGCAGCCAGCTCATAAAACGGGGAACGGGCGAAAGTGTGGCAAAGAATTTAAGATTGGGCAGTTCGGCAGATAATTTTTTCACAACCTGTTTGATCAGGAAATTCCCGAAACTTATCCCTTTCAGCCCAACCTGGGTATTTGAAATGGAATAAAATATCGCCGTGTCGGCTGTGGCAGGATTCACAGGCTCGGTATCAACATCAATCAGTTTCTGAATATTGTCGGGCATGCCGTTCACAAGGGCCACTTCAACAAAAATCAAAGGATCGTTAGGCATCTTGTAGTGAAAAAAGGCGTAAACGCGGCGACCGGTATGTAGCCGGTGTTTCAGGTCATCCCAGGAGGATATCTCATGAACGGCTTCGTATTCCATGAGTTTTTCCAATGTGGCTGCCGGGGTGCTCCAGTCTATCTCCTGCAAATCAAGCAGGTTAATGTCAAAATAAGTTGCAAGCAGGTTTTTGATGTCATCGTCCAGCTTTTTCAAACGGGGATGGTCTTTGATCAAAGGCAACAGGTCTTTTCGCATGTCTTTCAAAAAAATAAACCCGTCAGGCAGGGTGATCAGTTGCCTGAGCAATTTAACTCTGGGCGGGATCAAAGCTTCCCTGAAATCGAACTCCGCCCTGATACGGTCCTCATCGTTTTCTGCCTGTCGCAGGTTTTTGATCTTTTCCTCCAACAAGACATTATCAACATCGAATTGTGTATCCAGGGTGATCAGGAAATTCTTTTTTCCTTCGTCAGTCAGGTTAATGTAGATCATGCCCAGATGAACTACCCTGGCCCTGCGGGAAATATCGCCAATTTCTTCATCCAAACAATCCAGCATTTGCCTGATGAGCAAGTCCTTGTCTTCTTCAGGAATATCTGGATTAAGTTTCGGTGGCGCATTGCCCGATTCATACCAGGCGTTCATGATTTTCTCCACCGTCCGCCGGCTGACACCTGCCAGCGAAGGGTCAATTTCGAGATTTAGTTTCTTTAATCGTTTCTTCATGGCATAATTGATATGACGTGTGTTTGTTTCAAACCTTACCTGAAAGATTCTGCTAAATTAATTCATATCAAAACGCCATTAATTATATTGGGTAATTATCCTGATATTTGCGTCATATTTTATGACAATAGACTATGAACCGGAATAAATTGACCCCCTCCGACCTGAATGGAGAACCCGGATGGAAAGAGCTGGAGTATCCCGAACAGTACCACAAAGAACCGTCGTTTGTGATTGGCGATCAGTCGAAAGACCGGTTGAAAGTAAAATACTTTATCAGGGAAAGCGATCAACGTTTTTTCGGGAGAGTATTTTTCGGCAGGGAGGCCCAGGGCCCTCCCGGTCATGCTCACGGCGGCAGTATGGCGGCAGTGCTTGATGAAGCCATGGGTTTTTCCGCCTGGATTGCAGGATACACAGTTGTTGCCGCAAAGATCGTTGTTGAATATATCGAGATGCTTCCGGTTAACTCGGTGGTTACCGTCGAAGCCTGGGTGGGATCCGTTGACGGCAGAAAAGTAACCACCAAAGCCCGGCTTTACGCCGGTGATGTCATCTTCTCCACCGCCGAAGGTTTGTTCATTAACATACCTGCCGAAAAATTCGGCGATGTGGCTCATTATCTTTATAAAATAAAAGGACAATGAAGCAATACTCTCCGAAAATTAGAAATCTGTTTTTAAAATGTTAAAATCCGTTAATAAATTTTGACATCTTAAAAAAATATCATTTCTTTGTACTCTTAAACAGATATAGTCAAATAGATTAAACAAATAAGATGGCAGTTGATGATACAAAAAATAAAATTATAACTGTAGCTTCCAGGCTATTTGGCCGTTACGGATTTTATAAAACATCAATGGATGAGATTGCTAAAATAGCAAGAAAGGCAAAAGGTTCATTGTATTATCACTTTGCCAATAAAGAAGAACTGTTCACCGAAGTAGTAGCAACAGAAATAAATAATTTAAAAACTCAATTAACCCTTATCGTTAATGACAATGCATTGAAAGCTGATGAAAAAATGAAGAAATACCTGATTAAAAGAATGGAAATTTTAAGTGATGCTGCCAATTATCATGAGACTTTAAAAGCTGACTTTTTTGAACATTTTGATTTTATTGACGACCTGAGATACGATTTGGATAACTGGGAAAAAGAGAAAATAAAAAATATCATTTTACAAGGTATTGAAGAAAACACTTTTGAGCCACAAGACGGCAATATGAATGTTTTGCTTGATGTTTTTATTATGGTGTTAAAAGGACTTGAAATACCATTTTTTTTACAGGGCAAATATGATGACCTAAGGCCGCATTTTGATGATTTGTTAAGAATATTAATCAAGGGGCTTGGCAAATAATTTTTTTTACAATAAACTGACTATAAAACGATAACAGTATAAATAATCATGAAGGATAAAATTTTGATCAAAGAATTGGTGAAAGACAAAAATGTCGGCGCCATTGTGTCAACATCTACCTACGTTGTAAATGATTTGGTAAATAAAATTGATTTTGATAAAGCAAAAGTAATACTGGAATACGGACCTGGTAATGGAGTGATAACAAAACAGCTTTTAAAATCGATGCAGAATGATGCTGTGCTTTTTGTCTTTGAAACAAATAAAAATTTTGTTACTGATTTGCTCAAAATAAATGATAAACGTTTGGTAATTATCAATGCTGATGCCGAGCATGCAAAGCTGATATTAAAAAACAGGTACAAAATCGAAAAAGTTGATTACATTATTTCAAGCATACCGTTTACTTTTTTCAGCAGAAGAAAAAGACAAAAAATTATTTTCAGATCTCATTCCCTGCTTAAAGAACAAGGAAAATTCATTACTTACCAATACACTTGGTTAATTTACAGTCTGATTAAACAAAAGTTTACTGCCGCAACAATATCAACCACTATACTGAACATTCCCCCGGCATTTATTCTGGAAGGAATTAAATAATTTTTTTGATTAAATATGACTATAAAACAATATAAGTATAAAATATATATTAAAATAATAAGTATGGAAAAATTAGCAAAAGCAATCGTTAAATTAAGGTGGGTAATGATAATCCTTGTTGTAGGATTAACTGCTTTTTTCGGATATCATATCAATGACATCAAAATTAATTCCGACATAATCAATTCGTTGCCTGATGATGACCCTGCTGCACATTTATATAAACAGATTGGTGAAGAATTTGGCGGGAATGACGCCGGTATGATCATTCTGGAAACCGATAATGTGTATAAAACCGAAGTTCTTGAACATGTTAAGCAGGTGACCGACAGTCTGAAAGTGATGGAAGGTGTTTCCACAGTAACAAGTCTTACAGATGTAATTGACATAAAAGGTGAAGAATGGGGCATCGAGATCGGAAAACTTGTGGATGAATACGATTTGCCCGACACACCTGAAGAGTTAGACAGTTTGCGCTGGAGGATACTTTCGAAAGATATGTATAAAGGCGCCATCGTTTCTGAAGACGGTACGGCTACTATGATATTGTTCACCACACTGGAAAGATCGGATAAACAGGCCGTGGCTAAAAAGATCAAAGAAAAGGTACTGGCAATGAACTTACCCGAAGAAGTCTATTTTTCGGGATTACCCATGATGATGAATGATGTGTCGGATATGATCGTCACAGACCTGACAAGATTATTGCCCATTGTTTTTCTGGTCATTGCCTTTGTTTTGCTGTTAAGCTTTAAATCGGCAAGAGGTGTTATCCTGCCACTGCTTGTTGCAGCCATTGCAGTAGTGTGGACCATAGGCATGATGGCTGTGCTGAAATATGATATGACGATGATATCCAACACCATCCCCATCATTCTGTTTGCGGTAGGCAGCGCCTATACCATACACGTACTGAATAGGATAAACCAGTGCATTGAAAAAGACCGGAAAAAAGCATTGATCAAAGCGCTGGCTTATGTCATGGCACCCGTAATTCTGGCAGCGCTGACAACCATGGTAGGGTTTGTTTCTTTTGTTTTCGGGGCATATATGAACATGGTCAAAGATTTTGGGATATTCACGGCCTTGGGTACTTTCTTTGCTTTATTATTATCAATATTTTTCGTTCCTGCTGTTATTTCAGCTTTTTCGATGTATAAAAAAGACAAACAGATCGAAAAAGCATCAAAGAAATCCTTCCTTTCGAATAAAGTACTTGCACCGCTTATTGAATTGTTGTTCAGGCATCCCAACTATTCATTGATCGCCTGGGTGGTTCTGATCATTATTGCTGTTGGCGGAGTATTAAAAATAGAGCGGAGTGTAAATATGGTGGATTATTTTAAAAAGGGAAATCCCACCCGGGTGACTGAAAAGTTAATGCAACAAAAATTCGGAGGCACTCAACCTGTATTTGTTGTGTTCGAAGGAGATATGCAGAGCCCTGAAGTGTTGAAAACGATGATCAAAGCAGAGAAGTATATGAAGGAAAGCCCCGACATTTCATATACACAGTCAGTCGCCGACCTGATTGAGCAAATGAATGACGTAATGGGGGAAGGGGAAAAAATACCCGAAAGCAAAGATAAGATACAGGATCTTTGGTTTTTGCTTGAAGGTCAGGATATCATGCCCCAGCTTGTTTCCGATGAATTAGATAAAGGCATTATTCAGTCGCGTTTAATTTCTTACGACAGCAAAGACATGCAGGCCTTTGTTGATTACATGAATAAATTTATAGAAGAGAATTCAAACAAAAACTGTAAAATTCAATTAACAGGGATGCCTTCGGTTTATGTGGTTATGGACGAAAGTTTATTTAACAGTCAGATGAGCAGTATGGCAATCGCTTTGGTTTTGGTGCTGGTCATTGTATCGCTTATCGTACGCTCGTTTATGAAAGGGGTATATGCCACCATCCCCATCATTGCCACCATTGCCATTTTGTATGGTTTTATGGGTTACGTGGGAATTTTGCTCAATGTGGCTACCGTGCTTGTGGCAAGCGTAGCGCTGGGTATCGGCATTGATTACTCCATCCATATAATAACGCACTTCAATCATGGCCTGAAAGAAACCGGAGACCTTCGTGCATCACTTGAAAGCACCATTATGATCAGTGGAAAAGCAATCGTTATCAATGTTGTTTCGGTAGCGGCCGGTTTTTTGGTGCTGCTTTTTTCACAAATGGTTCCTTTACAACAATTCGGGCTACTGGTGGCAATGAGCATGATAGGATCGGGTCTTGGGGCCTTAACACTACTGCCCGTGATATTGATACTCAAAGACATAAAAAAGAAAATCAAAGCAAAATAAATCATTAATAACAATTAAAATTTCAGAACAATGAGAACAATTAAATTATCAGTATTGGTAAGTGCTTTATTACTCCTTATTGGGATAAACACAAATGCACAGGATGCAAATGAGATATTAAAGAAAATGGACGATGTGATGTATGCGCCCAAAGACATGTCGACGGTAACAAAAATCGTTCTGATTGACAAAGCGGGTAAGAAAAAAGTCCGCGAAGCTACGATGCTCCAGAAAGGAACTGACAAGCGTTTGTTCCGTTTTACGGCGCCGGCTTCGCAAGCGGATATAGCCACCTTGTCGTTGCCCAAGGATGTCATGTATTTGTATCTGCCGTCTTTCGGTAAAGAAAGAAGGATATCATCATCCGTTAAAAGCCAGAAATTTGCGGGTACCGATTTTTCTTATGATGATATGGAAGCAAAGCCCTATTCGGAAAAATACACTCCAAAATTGCTGAAAACCGAAAGTGACGGATATATTCTGGAGCTTAAACCCAAATCTCAAAAATCACAGTATTCCAAAATCATCGTGGAGGTCAACAAAACCGAATATTACCCGGTTTATATGAAATATTACGATAAGGGCAATCATTTGATCAAAGAAGCCACCTATCAATTTGAAAAAATTGGCAAATACTGGAATGCCAAAGAAATAAAAATGAAGGATCTGAAGAAAAAACATATGACAAAAATGATTATGTCAAAAGTTAAGTACGACCAGGGATTGACTGATGACGACTTTACTGTAAGGAAGTTAAAACAGTGACATCGTGATAATTTTTTAACAAAATGAAAACAATATCAGCAATAATTTGTGTTTATAACGAAGAAAAAACAATCAAAGATGTTGTTTCAGTTGTATGCGATTACTTTTTTGATGAGGTAGTTATAGTAAACGACGGCTCAACAGACAAAACCGATGATATCTTGTATGAACTTAATAAGTTTTACGATTTTAAATACATTAAATTAAAAGAAAACAGGGGGAAAGGTTTTGCCATGGCAATCGGTGTTGAAAATGCAACCGGTGAAATTATTGTGTTTGTTGATGCTGATTTGTCCTACTTAAAAGAAGACCATTTATTTGAATTGATAATGCCATTGGTGCATAAAGAAGCAGATATGATACTTGGCCAGGCAACCGAAACATTAATTGATTACAGTGTAAATCCTTTTAAATCTTTTACGGGTCAAAGGTCTGTATTTAAGAAAGATATACTGTCGCTTGTCGATAAAATGAGAAACTCAAGATTTGGTGTTGAAACACTCATAAACCTTTATTATCAATCAGAAGGCAAAAAAGTGAAGTATGTCATGTTGGATGGATTAAAACACCCGACAAAATTTGACAAAACTTCAAAAAAACAAGCATTAATAGAGTTTGCAAAGGAAGGGCATCAAATTGCACTAACTGCATTTAAGAATTTTGACTTAATAACAAGTTCAATAAAAAATAAAATGGGAATATGATAACCTATTCTTTTTTGAAATAGAAACATAAAAAATTTATACCATGAATATTTTGCTGATTTACCCTCAATATCCGGACACCTTTTGGAGTTTTAAACATGCGCTAAAATTTATCTCGAAAAGGGCTGTAAATCCGCCATTGGGATTAATTACCGTTTCTTCAATGTTACCAGCAAGCTGGAATAAGAAATTGGTTGACCTAAATATAGAATCGCTTAATACAAAAGATATTGAATGGGCTGATCTTGTTTTCATCAGTGCTATGAGTGTTCAGACAAAATCGGCACAAGAAATAATTACCCGATGTAAATCATTAAACAAAAAAGTTGTGGCAGGTGGGCCCCTGTTTACCGAAGAGCCGGACAGGTTTCCTGAGGTAGATTATTTTGTGTTAAATGAAGCGGAAATTACCTTACCGCTTTTTATCAATGACCTGAAAAACGGGAACCCAAAACGAATCTACCAGACCAAAGAATTTGCTGACATCAAAAGTACACCCTTACCCGATTATTCATTAATAAAAATGTCAAAATACAGTACGTTGAATATTCAATATTCAAGGGGTTGCCCTTTCAATTGCGAGTTTTGTGATATTACCGCCCTGTTTGGACATAAGGTAAGGACAAAATCTACCCGGCAAATAATAAATGAGCTTGAAAATATTTATCAGACCGGTTGGCGGAAAAACATCTTTTTTGTGGACGATAATTTTATTGGAAACAAAAAAATACTGAAGAATGATTTGCTGCCTGCTATTATCAAGTGGATGGAAAGCCGGAAATACCCATTCGTATTTTCAACCGAGGCCTCAATAAACTTGTCTGACGATGAAGAACTGATGGATTTAATGACCAGGGCAGGATTTTCCGATGTGTTTATTGGTATTGAAACAACGGAAGAGGATAGCCTTTTGGAATGTGGTAAAGTACAAAATATAAATAGAAATTTAGTGCATAGTGTATGGAAAATCCAAAAACACGGACTGGGAGTTTCAGGTGGGTTTATTTTGGGTTTCGATAATGATTCACTTTCGGTATTCCAAAAACAGATTGACTTTATAAAGGACAGCGGAATTATTACGGCCATGGTTGGTTTGTTGAATGTTCCGAAGAAAACCAGGCTTTATCAAAGATTAGTAAAAGAAGGCCGCATAACAAATGAATTTAGTGGAAACAACACGGATTTTACTTTAAACTTTATTCCAAAAATGGATAAAAAATATCTTTTGGATGGGTACAAAACAGTAATAAAAGGAATATATGGAGGCAAAGAGTATTATCGAAGGGTTTTAGATTTTGTAAAACGGTTTACTCCAAATGAAAAACATAAAGAAAGATTTTCTTTAAAACTTTTCATCGCATTTACCCGGTCAATATTTAAGTTAGGATTATTGGATAAATACAGAGTAGAATTTTGGAAATTGGTTTTTTGGACTTTATTCAACCGCCCGAGATTGTTTCCTTTAGCAATAACCTATTCGGTATATGGATATCATTTTAGAAGAGTTTTCAATGAAGTAATATAAGATAAAAGAATGGAAGAATTAATCATTGGGGATTTGAATATAAAGATTCCAATAATTCAGGGAGGAATGGGCGTAGCTATCTCATTATCAGGCCTTGCCTCGGCTGTCGCCAATCAGGGAGGTGTTGGTGTTATATCTGCGGTAGGAATTGGCATGACTGAGCGTGACTATACAAAGAATTTTCGTACTGCCAACCTCAAGGCGCTGAGAAAAGAAATCTGGAAAGCGAGAGGTTTGTCAACTGATGGTGTTATAGGCGTAAATATTATGTATGCAGCATCTGATTTTGCCGATTTGCTGGAAGTTGCCATAGATGAAAAAATAGATATAGTTTTCATCAGTGCAGGATTACCTTTAAAAAACCCTGTTAATCTTCCTGTTGAAGTATTGGAAAATTCAGGAGTTAAAATAATTCCAAAAGTTTCTTCAGCAAGAGCGGCAAATCTTATTTTTAAATATTGGAGCAATCATTATAATCGAGTTCCTGACGGAATTGTAATAGAAGGTCCTCTGTCAGGAGGTCATCAAGGGTATAAAAAAGAGGAATTAAAAAGTCCCCAAATAAAATTATCTGATTTAATTGAAGAAACAGTTGATGTATTAAAACCTTTTGAAGAAAAATTTAATAAAGAAATTCCTGTTATTGCTGCTGGGGGGTTATATTCAGGGAAGGATATTTATCATATTCTACAATCAGGTGCAAAAGGCGTAAAAATGGGAACCCGATTTGTTCCCACCTTTGAATGTGATGCTGATGAAAAATTCAAGGAAACATATATATCAGCTAAAAAAGAAGATATTGCTATTATTGACAGTCCTGTTGGTTTACCTGCACGAGTTATAAAAAATAATTTTGTGAATGATATTTTGAAAGGGATAAAAAACCTGTCAGCTGCCCGTGGAAATGCCTAAAAACATGTGACTACAAAAAGGTTTCGTTTTGTATTGCCCAAGTCCTATTTAACGCAGCACAAGGAAAAATGGAAGAGGGTTTTGCCTTTGCGGGAACAACTGCTTATTTAACGGAGAGACTACAATCAGTAAAAGAAATTTTTGATGAATTAATTGCAGATTTTAACAGAGCAAAACAATTAGAATTAGGAATGCTTTAATCTATTTTTTAAAAAAGAATAAATATGAAACGAGTAAATTTATTTTTAACAATGGCAATAGTGTTGCTTTTCAGCACAAATATTGTAAAAGCACAAAATAATGAGTACAAGCTCAAATTTTCGGGTAATCTTCTTACTGATCAGCGTTTTTTGCTGCAGTCGCCGAATAGCTGGGCATGGAATGAAAACCGACTGACATTGGAACTTGGAAAAAGATTTAGAAATGATAAGGGCAAGTTTTATACGAATGTATGGTTGCGTAATATCGGTTTACCGGAGATATATTCTGCATCGGACCTTTACAATAAAAACATTGTGGATCCATACAACCTGGAGATACGGGAGGCATACGTACAACTATATGGATTCCTGACAAAGAATCTGGATATAAAGATCGGTAAGCAGCGTATTGCATGGGGTACGGCAGACAAATTAAATCCAACAGACAACCTGAACCCTTATGACCTGGAAGATGTGCTCGATTTTGGCCGTCATCGCGGATCGTGGGCCCTGAATCTGGAATACTATTTCAACAATGACTTTTCATTCCAGGCAGTTTACATCCCTGTCTTTCAGCCGGCCAATATGCCCATAGGTATTTTTGCGGATGCCCTCACTCCCACATTTGACATACCCCCTCCATTCACAGTTAATGAATTTACTGATGAAGTCATTATGCCGAAATTCAATCTTGGCGAAAGCGCTACGGCGGGAGGGAAGTTCAGAGGATTTGCCGGTGGTGTTGACTTTTCAGTCAGTTATGTGTGGAATTACGATGGCTTTCCCATCGGCGACTACAATACCATAACTCCGGCCGGCCAACCGGGTGAACTTAATATTAATGCAAAAACTTCTTTTTTCAGAGAGCATATATTCGGTGCCGACATGGCCACAAGTATTGGAGGTGTTGGTGTTTGGGCAGAAGGTGCTGTTTTCCTGCCTGAAAACGAAGTTGTGATGACAACCGACCTTTCAGCTGTAATCCCCGGATTAAAAGTGGATTCTGTATTGTTGAAAAAAGAGCCGTTTGTTAAATTCGTTGTTGGCGCCGATTATAACTTCGCCAACGGGATGTACCTCAATTTTCAATACCTGCACGGTTTTGTTAATGAACGGGGAAGAGACGCATTAAACGACTATTTCTTCATACAATATAATATGAAGTTTTTTGAAGATAAACTGAAATTTACTCCGGTAGCCGGCGGTTTCATTGTTTCCGACTGGGATGATATTCCGAATAATTATTCAATAATTTACGCTCCCGAACTTTCGTATATGGCAACCGACAATTTGGAAATAGATTTATCAGTTGCTCTTTTTGATGGCAAAGGTGATGATATTTTCTCAAAATTTACAGATTATAATATGA
>CAZMOS010000055.1:0-20756 GCA_964567945.1 uncultured Lentimicrobiaceae bacterium | reverse complement strand
GGTTAATAGTATTGAGTTTCATGGTTTTTATATGATAATACTTAATTTATTTCAATCTTTAAAATAAGGTTAAAATTAATTTATTTCCATAAAAAAGTTTTTCCTATTGCTTCTAAAAATATTTAACTAATAATATTTGTTGAAGTTAATCTGTTACAACCCCAGGCTCATGCTCACCAGCTCGGCAAGGTCGTAATTCTTTATTTCTTCTTCCTTGTTTTTGTATTTGATGCCGTCGGTCATCATGGTCATACAGAAGGGGCAGGCCGTACAGATGATGTCGGCTCCGGTTTTCAGGGCTTCTTCGGTACGTTCGATAAACACCTCTTTTTCCCCCTTTTCGGCTTCCTTGAACATCTGTCCGCCACCGGCACCGCAACAAAGGGCAAAACTCTTGTGACGTTCCATTTCAACATTGACAACGGGAATGGCTTTGAGCACATCACGCGGGGCCTCGTATTCATCGTTGGCCCTGCCCAGATAACACGGATCGTGGAAAGTGATCTTTTTGCCTTTCAGTGTATCACTGTTGAGGTTCAGTTTTTTCTCTGCGATCATCTTTTGCAGGAACTGTGTATGATGGATGACTTCGTAATTCCCGTCAAAATCGGGGTATTCATTTTTTAAAGTGTTGAAATCGTGGGGGTCGCAGGTGATGATCTTTTTCACTTCGTAACCGTTCAGCACCTCAATGTTCATCATTGCCTGCATCTGGTAGAGCATCTCGTTGCCGGCACGGCGGGCCACGTCGCCGCTGTCTGATTCTTCGGTGCCCAGCACGGCATAGTCCGTTTTCAGATGGTTCAGAATTTTGACGAATTCGCGGGTGACTTTTTTGTAACGGTCGTCAAAAGCGCCTGCCGAGCCAACCCAGAACAGGAATTCGGGTTTTTCCCCTTTCGCCAGTTTGTCAGCCATCAGAGGCACTTCCAGCCCTTCGGCCCAAAGCATCCTGTCTTCCGGCGAAAACTGCCACGGCGCTCCGTTGTTTTCAATGTTGGTAAAAACGGTGTTCAGTCCCGATGGCGCCTTCGATTCTTCCAAAACAAGGTAACGTCGCATGTCCAGGATGAGCGAAGGCTGGTTGATATCTACCGGGCATTCGCGGGCGCATGCATTACAAAGCGTACAGGCCCACAGCTCTTCTTCGGTCAGGTATGTACCGTTCAGGTGTTTGCCGTCATCAAAATCCTTTCCTTCTTTCACCAGCCCGGGGCCTTTTTCTTTCATCCGGGCACGGGTGTCCATCATCACTTTTCGCGGTGAGAGCAACTTGCCGGTAATATTTGCCGGACAAACGGATGTGCACCTGCCGCATTCGGTACACGACAGGGAATTAAAATACTGGATCCAGTTTGTGTCTTCAACATCCAGCACGCCGAAACGCTCCGGTTCGCCTTCATCTTCAGGGGCTGCACTGTATGCCGCATTGGGGTCCATCATCAGTTTCACCTCTTCGGTGATGCTGGGCATATTGTCAATGTATCCCAGCGGTTCCAGCTTGCTGATGAACACATTGGGAACCGACAAAAACACGTGGAAATGCTTGGAATAGGGAAGGATATTGGCAAAGATGAAGATCAGCAGGATGTGTGACCACCAGTTGAACTGGTACCAGAACCAGGCCGTTTCGGCGGAAGTGCCGACAAAATGCGATGCGATCCAGCTTCCCACCGGATAAATGCCGGCAGCTTTCTCACCTGTGGCCTGTGTCCATAACACATAATTGACATTCATGGCTGAAAGGGAAACCATCAGCAACAAAATCAGTACCAGCGCCAGGTTGGCATCTGCCTTGGAAACGGGTTTCATTTCCGGGCCATAGAACCGTTTGATATGCATAAACAGCCGGCGGATCAGAAATCCGATAATGGCCAGGGCAATGACGGGTGCAAAAATATCACCCGATGCCATCATAAAATCGTAAAACCCGCCCAGTACCTGAAATATTTTTTCCGTGCCAAAAAGGCCATCAATGATCATTTCGATACTGCCAAAAAGAATGAGGATAAAACCCCACCAGACAAGGGCATGCATCAACCCGACAAACGGCTTGCGGAGGATTTTCTCCTGCAAAAAGGCAACCTTGACGGTGATCCATAACCGTTTACCCCAATGGCCAAGCGGTTTCTTTTTGGTAAACTTAAAATATCTGAAAAGGTGGCTGATTGTCCAGGCAAAGACCCCCAGCGTAATGATAAGGGTAATGGCAAAAACGATCTGTTTAATCATATTGGTTCGGTTTTAAGTTTTTCGGATTACAAGGTTAAGAATATTTGGATTTAGAATGAAAATAAATTTCGTAAAGGGATGCCGGGATTTTGGGTTTTTTGATGGAAGATTTTTAATGTAAATGGTAATCATGAACAACGAACCGGCAGCAATCAATTCTTATGTCCCAGCCGTGAAACAATAATCTTTCCCTGTGGATGAAATGCCGGAGGCAAAGGGGGTCAACTCCAAACTTTCCTTATCTTTGCTCGTTATCCAAAAATGAAGAAGGTCATGCAGGCACCAAAAATTTATAAGCCGAAAAATCATGTCAGAATCGTAACGGCAGCCTCCCTTTTTGACGGCCACGACGCAGCCATCAACGTTATGCGGAGGATCATCCAGTCCAGCGGGGCAGAGGTAATCCACCTGGGCCATAACCGCTCTGTCCATGAGATCGTCAATGCGGCCATTCAGGAAGATGCGCAGGCCATTGCGATCACTTCCTATCAGGGCGGACACATGGAGTTTTTCACTTACATGTATGATATGCTTAAAGAAAAGGGATGCGAACACATTAAAATTTTTGGCGGGGGCGGGGGCGTTATCCTTCCCGATGAAATGGAAGATCTGCATAAATACGGGATTACCAGGATATACTCTCCCGATGACGGCATGAAAATGGGCCTTCAGGGAATGATCAACGACCTGTTGGAAAAATCGGATTTCCCTACCGGGAAAGGTGTGAAAGTCACCAAAGAAGACATCCTGAATAAAGATTATGTTGCCATTGCCCGGCTAATATCGGCGGCAGAAAACAACCGCAGAGAAATGAAAAAACTGCTGGATGAGCTGGCAGAAATTGCCGGTACCAAAAAAACACCGGTGCTTGGCATCACCGGGACAGGCGGCGCCGGAAAATCATCACTTGTGGATGAGATTGTCAGACGTTTTATTGCCGATTTTCCCAATAAGACCATGGCCATAATCTCGGTTGATCCGTCCAAACGTAAGTCGGGCGGAGCCTTGCTGGGTGACCGCATCAGGATGAATGCCATTGATACACCCCAGGTTTATATGCGTTCGCTGGCCACCCGCCAATCAAACCTTTCCATTTCAAAATATGTTAAAGATGCTGAAACCATTGCCCATGCTGCCGGATTTGACCTGATCATTCTCGAAACTTCAGGTATCGGACAATCGGACACCTCGATAATTGATCACAGTGATGTGTCGTTGTATGTTATGACACCGGACTATGGCGCAGCAACACAACTTGAAAAAATTGACATGCTGGATTTTGCCGACATCATTGCCCTGAACAAGTTTGACAAGCGTGGCGCTATGGATGCCTTGCGTGATGTGCGGAAGCAATACCAGCGCAACCATTTGTTGTTTGACAAACAGGTGGATGAAATGCCTGTCTTTGGCACAACGGCTTCCCAGTTCAACGATCCGGGCGTTAACCAGCTTTATGCTTTCCTTTTGAAAACGGTCAGGGAAAAAACAGGCGTGGATTTTTACTCGGACCATCATGAATCGGGAGAAGTTCCTGAAAAGATATTCATCATCCCCCCGCGCAGGGTAAGGTACCTGTCGGAAATCGCCGATACGGTCAGGAATTACAATAAATGGACTGTAGATCAAAGCCGGATCGCCCAGAAACTTTTTAGCCTGAAACAAAGTATCGAGGCTATGAAAGAGGCAGGCGATACTGATGGGGTAAAAAAGCTGAAAGAAATTTACAAACAAACGGAACGGCAACTGGACCCGAAAAACAAGCATCAGCTTGGTCACTGGGAACAAAAGAAAAAGAAATACAGTGACAAGTATTTTGTTTTTAAGGTCAGGGACAAGGAAATAAAAATAGAAACACATACTGAATCGCTTTCTCATCTTAAAATACCCAAGGTGGCCATGCCTCAATATGAAAGCTGGGGTGAAATTTTAAAATGGATTCTGAAAGAAAACGTTCCGGGTGAATTTCCGTTTGCAGCAGGCGTATTTCCTTTTAAGCGCGAAGGGGAAGACCCCACGCGTATGTTTGCCGGAGAAGGCGGTCCCGAAAGGACAAACCGGAGATTCCATTATGTGTCGCTGGGGATGCCCGCCAAACGGCTTTCCACGGCTTTCGATTCGGTAACTCTTTACGGACAGGACCCCGACCGCAGGCCCGATATTTACGGCAAGATCGGTAACTCGGGTGTTTCCATCTCATGCCTCGATGATGCTAAAAAATTGTATTCCGGCTTCAACCTTGCCGACCCGAAAACTTCCGTTTCGATGACAATCAACGGCCCGGCACCTACCATGGTTGCTTATTTTATGAATGCGGCCATTGACCAGCAGTGTGAAATTTACATCAAACAGCACGGACTGGAGAAAGATGTGGAACGGAAGATCAAAAAGATTTACAAAGAAAAAGGGACCAGGCGCCCGAAATACCAGGGGAAGCTGCCTGAAGGGAATGACGGGCTCGGCCTGATGCTGCTGGGGGTTACCGGTGACATGGTTTTACCGAAAGATGTCTATGAGAAAATAAAAGAAGAAACTTTGTCGGTGGTTCGCGGAACGGTGCAGGCCGATATTTTAAAAGAAGACCAGGCACAGAATACCTGTATTTTCTCTACGGACTTTTCACTGAAACTGATGGGCGACATCCAGGAATATTTTATTGACCAAAATGTGCAGAACTTTTACAGCGTGTCCATTTCGGGATATCACATTGCCGAGGCGGGTGCCAATCCCATAAGTCAGGTGGCTTTCACACTGGCCAATGGTTTTACCTATGTGGAATATTACAAATCCAGGGGTATGGATGTGAACAAATTCGCTCCCAACTTGTCCTTCTTTTTCTCCAACGGGATTGACCCCGAATATGCGGTTATCGGTCGTGTGGCACGCCTGATCTGGTCCAAAGCCATGAAACTGAAATACCGCGCCAACGAACGTTCGCAGAAACTGAAATATCATATCCAGACATCGGGACGTTCATTGCACGCCCAGGAGATCGGGTTTAACGATATAAGAACTACACTTCAGGCTCTTTATGCCATTTATGATAATTGCAACTCGTTGCACACCAATGCTTATGATGAGGCCATTACCACTCCGACGGAGGAATCGGTAAGACGTGCCATTGCCATTCAGATGATCATCAATCATGAGTTGGGAATGGCCAAAAACCAGAATCCGCTCCAGGGGTCTTTTATCATTGAAGAATTGACCGATCTTGTTGAGGAAGCGATCCTCATGGAATTCGACCGCCTCACGGAAAGAGGTGGTGTGTTGGGAGCCATGGAAACCATGTACCAGCGCAGCAAGATCCAGGAGGAGTCATTGTATTATGAGTACCTGAAACATTCCGGTAAATTGCCTATCATTGGCGTGAACACTTTTCTTGAAGGCGAAGAGTCACATACTGTCATTCCGGGAGAGGTGATCCGGGCGACAGAACAGGAAAAAGAATACCAGATCCAGATGATCGAACAGTTGCATGAAACATGGAAAACCGAAACAGCCGAACAATTAAAATTACTACAACGTGCTGCTGTTTCCAACAAAAACATTTTTGAAGCCCTGATGGAGGCTGCCAAATATGCTTCTATCGGTCAGATCACTAATGCCCTGTTTGATGTGGGCGGGCAATACAGGAGGAATATGTAATTTATTTCTTTAATTTTAAACCATAAAATTTTAGCACATGACATCCAGCAATATTCTTATCGTTTATCCCGAATCGAATAAAACCAAAGTGGCTGTGTTGAGAAATGTAGAGCCTGTTTTTCTGAAAAGTATCAACCATGATCCGGCGGAACTTGAAAAATTCAGCGATCCTTACGACCAGAAAAATTACAGGATGCAGGCATTGACGGAAGAATTAAAAAAGAACAATCTGAATATTGAAGATATTGAGATCATCATGGGCCGCAGCGGGCTGGTCAAACCGGTTTCGGAAGGTGTTTATGAGATCAGCGAAAAAATGGTAAATGATCTGAAACACTACCTTTCCGGTTTTCATGTGACGAACCTGGGTGGGCTCATCGCTTATGACCTGGCCAAAAAACTTGGAATAAAAGCTTACATTGCAAATCCCGTAGTGGTGGATGAACTCTCTGATGTCGCACGTTTCACAGGACATCCTTTGTTTGAAAGAAAGTCCATATTCCATGCTCTCAACCATAAATTCGTTACTTATAAATATTCCAAAGCCGTCAATAAACGTTATGAAGACATGAACCTGATCGTTTGCCACATCGGGAGAGGCGGGGTCTCGGTAGGCGCGCACGAAAAAGGCCATGTGGTGGATGTGAACCAGGCCTATGACGGTGGCGGCCCCTTCGGCATCACAAGGACAGGAACACTGCCCATGGGACAGTTGGTTGAAATGTGTTTTGACGGAAAACACACCAAAGAAGAGATTCTGGAGATGATCACCGAAAAAGGTGGTTACTACGCTTATCTGGGAACGAAAAACCTGAATGAGATCAACAGAATGATCGCCGAAGGGGATGAAACGGCCAAAATGGTTTCGTATGCTTTATCGTATCAGGTTTCCAAGGATATCGCCTCGCATGTGGCCACGCTGAAAGGCGAGGTTGATGCCATCATCCTGACCGGTGTGATCTTTGACAGCAGTCGCTTTCTTGAAAATGTGAAAATGCGTATCGGACACATCGCTCCAATTGCATTGTACCCAACGGTGAACGATATGGAAGCATTGGCTTTTTACGGCTATCAGGTACTCAAGGGTGAAATCAAAGTAAAGGAATACAAATAATGCTACGGGCAACGAAAAAAAAAATAACTTATCTTAACGTAGCATGCCATTCGTTTGTTGCCATATTTTATTCTTTCTACCGACCCCTTTTTCCCCTGAAGCGGAACACCCGGAGCCCCGCCCCTTTAAAGGACGGTGATGCACCGGGAAAGCGGTTTAATATACCTTATATAATATTATTTTCGCTATTATTTTTTATGATTCATGTTTCTCATGCACAGACCTATTTTAACGGACTGGAAGATTCCGTTTTTACTGCTCCCTGGATCAATGTTCAGCTTTCTGACAGTGGCACAGCTCATACCGGAAATTATTGCTCCATAAATGACGGGGCTGATCCTTTTGGATTAGGAGTTGAAATGCCCTTTCCCGAAGGAGTGAAAAATAAAAATACCATTTTGAAAATTGAAGGCTGGGCACAAAACATGGGTGGCCCGGGCCAGGCTATTTATGTGATCTGCATTAATGAGAATGAAAAATCATGGCTATGGAAAGGTATTGACCTTTCAAAGGGTTATCCCGGGAAAAAAAAATGGTATCGCTTTTCCAATTCATTGCTTATCCCGGCAAATGTTACACGGAATTCGGTATTCAAAGCTTACCTGTGGAACCGTGATAAAAATGATACCATTGCCATTGATGACCTGAAATTTGAATTTTCTGTTTTTCCAAATCCTACGTTTATACCTAAATTGAAAACAGAATCTGTCGGCAGCCCGGCAGGTAAGGAAAACATTTTATTTAAAAACAATTTTTACCAGATTGAATATAATCGTGATGTTAAAAGAATATCTGTTTTAAACAAACAGGGAAAAAGGATCATTAACGCTATCCGGTTTTACAGTGAAAGAGAAGATGAGGGAAACAGGTCAACGGAACAGCCGGAATGGCAACTTGCCAAAATTAAAACGGGGAAAGAGGGAACGGATATTTTATTTTTTGCAGAAAATGAATTATTTAAAATCAGGTTGCAAATAAACTGCAGCAAAAATTTGCCGGGAATAAATTTTATAGTCAATGAAAAATACCTTGAACATCACCAGGTCATTCGCGAATCGCTTGTGCTGGAAAGCAATGTAGATGTAACTGAAATATTACGGGCCAACCGGATTTCAGATACCGGCGATTTTCAGACTGAATACTGGCTTGACAAAGAAGGAGTCATCTTTAGCAAAGACACCTGCACCTGGCTGATTTACCATTCACCGGAGATTTCATCACTACAACTGAACACGTCAAAAAAGCAGTTGTGGGTCAACCTGGATTACGGGAAAGACCATCCTTTTTTACATTTTCCCCTGAACAATGATACCACCGACCAAAAAATGGACTGGTCAGAAAGCACTTATGAAAAAGGAGACAAAAGGCAGTTTTCATTTACGGTTTATGCCGGTGTTGCTTCCGGGCCATTGCCCCGGTTTATGAAAGGTCCGGCCGGTTTTGAAGCCACGTACATTTGGACTGAACATGCAGACTTTACTGATATCCGGACAAATCGCGCAGTGTATTTTGGTGCGGATACGATTAAAAATGCTGAAGTTGCCACAGGCGGTTTTGTGAAATATGGTATTCCTGTCACTAAAAGTATTTTTTATAATAATCCCGACAGCGTGACCAATACAGATGATTCGGGTGGCCTGTTTACCAGTCTGGAATGTTCTATTATCACAGATCCTTCTTTTTTTGTTTTGCTTGAACAACTGTATGATCACGGGAATGAAATATGCCTGCACACACCGGAAAATAGTACCTCAAACCGGAAACGGATGAAAAAGGCCCTTCGTTTTATGCGGGATAACTTCGGTTCGCCCACATGGATTGACCACGGTTACAACAATCATCTTGAAAACAACCGGGAAGATCTTGTGTGTGATGCCACGATTAAAAGTTCCGGGAATTACTTGTTGAAACTATGGGAAAAGTATGGCGTCAACTATTTTTATAATCCGTATTATGAAGATTACTTCACGTTTGACAAGTGGCAATTTTATAATTTTTTGAGTAAACCTTATCCGGGTTTTGGTGATTTTCTGCCCGATCCCGGATATTGGAAACATCCTTCACGTACCGGCGACATTGTGCACTGGCCGACAAAAAGCGTTTTTTATGCGCCACGGGAAAGTGACTGGGATTATTATTTTAATGATCAGGTTCTTGAAGAGTTTATTGCTAATCGAAGCACGGAGATCAACCACTGCTATCCGGCACGGGTCAATCCCGCAAAAGGATTCTGGAGATATGGCCCGGACAGCGCCATCGTAGCAGCACCGGGATTCAACGCAACACTTGAAAGGATGGCGGCACTGAAAAAGGCAGGGCGTTTGAACATAACTACAATTAAAGATTTTCTGGATTATCAACTGGCAGTTGAAAATGTGAAATATGAACTACTGCCCGGTGGCCGGGTGAAAATAACCAACGGAAAAGACCGGATGATAAAGGATCTGTCATTTGCTGTCAGGGCCGGTACAATAACGGTTGATGGCCAAAAACCAGAGCAGAAAACTACAGGCGGAGAAATAATCTTTTGGTTCGACCTGGGTCCGGGTGAAAGTAAAGTGATCGAAGCAAAAAGGTATAAATAATTCATAAGTGGTTGTTTTAAATTCTGTATGAGGGAAGGATGTGAATAAAATGCCGACATTAAGGACTTTCACTATTTAGTACCTTTATCTTTAAAATGAAAAAATGAGATCCATCAAAATCTTTCTCACTTTTGACTATGAATTACCGTTGGGTGGCATAACCCTGTCGTATGACCACAGTCTTTTCGAACCGGCAGAGAAATTACGGAAACTGGCTGAAAACCTGAAAGTGCCGCTTGTGTTTTTTGCTGACATTTTAAGTTTCATAAAATTCAAAGAGTGGAAAGAAGAAAATTATACAAAACCTTTTGAAAAACAACTGAAACATTTTCTGCAAAACGGACACGATGTCCAGCTTCATCTGCATCCCCACTGGCTGGATTCCACATTTGAAGACGGGTTTGTTCCATCCGCGAGATTTACGCTGGCTGCCTTCGCCGGCAATACGTATCCGTTGAATATTGAAGGAATTGTACAAACCGGTATTGCGGAACTGAATAAAATCGGAAGAATGGTTTCCAAAGATTACAAATGCATTGCCTTCCGGGCGGGAGGATATAATCTTGCCCCCGGAACAGGTGAGGTTTTGCAGGCTTTATATAAATATGGTATCCGGTTTGACAGTTCCGTTTGCCGCGGATATTATTATGTTTCGGATGATTCACTGGTTGATTATCGTCATGTTCCCGGCCTGCCGAACTGGTATCTTCCCTTTGACGATGATCTCTCAAAAACCGGGAAGAAAGGTATTCTTGAAATTCCCATTGCAGGAAAACCGAAAGGACTATTTGAAGTTCCGACTTCTTTTAAACTGAAAAAGTACAGAAACCGTGCTGTTGAAAACCGGGGCAGAATGGTTCATACTTCGTCAGGTGTAGGAGTCAAAGAAAAAATAAAACAGTTGTTGTCAAGCCGTATGCTGACGGTGGATAACCATACTTATTCCCCTGATTATCTTTTAAAAATATTGGATTACAATGTAAAAAAACACAAGAACCATGATGAAATAATGATGAGCCTGATCGGTCATCCCAAATCAATGGATAGTTATCATTATTATCTTTTATCTTCGTTTGTTCAAAAGGCAAAGGAAAAATATGGCAACATTCTTTCGTTTGTTACTTTTAATGATATTTAAAAAAATAAATGATTTCTGTAATTGTCAGCAAAATAGAATATGAACCTGTCTGACCTTCTTTATCGAATGCTCCCGGAGCAAACCTTTGTATCTTTAAGGAGGATTTTCCGGAAATACCAGCAAATCAGGTATCCGAAAATTACTGAAGATAAGTTCAGGGAATTGTTGACCGGCCGGCTGGGCATTAAAAAAGGAATGGTCGTGTACATCCACAGCTCAACAGATAAGCTTAATCTTGACTTCTCTCCGTTGACTTTATTAAATCTTTTGCTGGAATCGGTTGGCGATAGCGGCACGTTGCTTTTCCCGTGCTGGCATTTTACAGGCCGTGCTGCCGATTATCTGAAACAGAATGATGCCGTTTTTGATGTGAACAGGTCGGTGACCATGATGGGTTTGTTGCCCGAGTTGGCAAGGAGGCATCCGGGAGCGGTGCGAAGTATGCATCCCGCGGCCTCTACGGTTGCCATCGGCCATCTGGCAAAAGAACTCACCCGTGAACACCACCTTGATATTTATCCCAACGGGGAAAAGAGCCCGCTTTTTAAAATGATGGAATACGATTCAAAAATTATCGGGTTGGGCGAAAGGGTGGTCAGCCTGTCGTTTGTCCATGTTGTGGAAGATGTGATGAAAGAAAATTTTCCGGTTAAAGTACTGGAAGATAATATCTACAAATGCAAAGTGATCAACGGAAAAGGAAAAACAATAGAAGCGGATACGCTCATTCCTCATATAAACATTACCCATCGCGACATACCCGGTTTTTTTGATAAATACATTTCAAATGATGCTTATCAAAAATTTCGTTACCGCGGCATTAACTTTTTTGAGGTTTATCCCCGGCCATTGTTTGAAGAGATGAAGCTGCTGGCAGAGAAAAAGGTTACCATTTATTCTGTGTAGCCATTCTTTAACTGAAAATCCGGATGATGTTTAAAAAACTTTCAAAAAATGCAATGCTTCATTGCCCGTCATCCGTTAGAGCATGAAACAAATTCAACCTGACAAATAAAAAACACCCGATTTTATTTTCCTGCCGGTCCCTGGTATATAGCCTTTCCAAAACCGAGTATGGGATAAAAGATAATTGGTAAAAAGATAAGTCCGATAGTGAAACCCTCGCTGTAACCGAAGCTTTTCGATAGCAGGTTGATCATCCATATAGCGAAAATAATATTTGCGACCGGAACAAATAACATGATCAGTAGCCACCACCAGGGTTTTCCAACGATCTCAAGCAAAACAAGAATGTTGTAAATGGGGATTAGAACCGCCCATCCCGGTTTTCCGGCTTTTTCATAAACTTTCCATTGTGCAATAATTAAAAAAATTGTAATAGCCAGAATAACAATTAATTCAGTTGCATTAAATCCATAATAATCCATAATAAAAGATTTTAAGGGGTTAATAAAAAGCAAATATAAGGCGTGAATTTACATAAAATTATATTTAAAATGGTTTGATCGCTTGATTGCCTGCCTGCCCGCCTCCGTCAATTGACGGATATGGCAGGCGGACCCGTCCGAAACCTGTCGAAGGCGGTTTCAACTGTTTCCCGAACGTACGGAATTCAATTGTTCAACGTTTTAGCGGTTCAACTGTTCCTGATCTTTCCCTTATTTTGTTTCTATAATTTCATTTCCGGAATATCACCTTCCACAATGACAGGTGCGCCGGTTTTTTCCAGGATTTCTTCCACGCTCACCCCCGGTGCCCTTTCGATAAGTTTAAAACCTTTGTCGGTTATGTCTATTACCGCCAGGTCGCTCACGATCTTTTTCACGCATCTTATTCCTGTTAAAGGGAGGTCGCACCTTGTTTTAAGCTTTGGTTTCCCATGTCTGTCGGTATGGGTCGTAGCTACAATAATATTTTTTGCGGAGGCCACCAAATCCATGGCTCCACCCATACCTTTTACCATTTTACCGGGGATTTTCCATGAAGAGATGTCCCCTTTGTCGGTTACTTCAAATGCACCCAAAACAGTAAGGTCAACGTGGCCGCCGCGTATCATGGCAAAGCTAAGTGAGGAATCGAAAAAGGCAGACCCTGGTATGGTCGTTACCGTTTGCTTTCCTGCATTGATCAGGTCGGGGTCGGCTTTTCCTTTTTCAGGGAAAGGCCCTATGCCCAACAACCCGTTCTCCGACTGTAGAATAACCTCAATATTTTCTGGAACATAATTGGCAACCAAAGTAGGGATGCCGATGCCAAGGTTTACATAATAACCGTCTTTTAGTTCCCGGGCTACTCTTTTTGCTATTCCGTTTTTATCCAGACTCATTTTTTCTTTTTTTAAGGTTGATTTAAAATAATTTGTCTTTAAGCGACATTATGATTCACGCACGGTTTCAAATTCAATTCTTTTTTCGTAATCCACGCCCTGAAATATTCGTTGAACAAATATTCCCGGGGTATGAATTTCATTGGGGTCCAGTTCACCGGCAGGAACTAATATTTCAACTTCGGCGATGGTAATTTTACCTGCCATCGCCATGGGTTGATTGAAGTTGTTGGCTGTTTCCCTGTAGATCAGGTTGCCCATGGTGTCACCTTTCCAGGCTTTTACGACGGCAAAATCGGCGGTTAGCCCATATTCGAGCAGGTACATTTTCCCGTTAAACTCTCTGGATTCCTTACCCTCACCGACTTCGGTCCCATAACCGGCAGGAACATAAAAGGCAGGAATACCCGCTCCGCCGGCCCTGATACGTTCGGCCAATGTCCCTTGGGGAATCAGCTCTACCTGCAGCTCTCCGGACAATAACTGACGCTCAAACTCTTTATTTTCCCCCACATAGGAGGAGATCATTTTTTTGATCTGATGTTTTTTCAGCAGCAGTCCCAAACCGAAATCATCCACCCCCGCATTGTTTGAAATACAGATTAAATCCGTTAGTCCTGAATCAACAAGAGCCTTGATGGTATTTTCCGGAATTCCACAAAGGCCAAATCCGCCAAGCATAAAAGTCTGCCCGTTTTGCATGCCTTTTATCGCTTCTTTTGCATTTTTAACTACCTTATTCATAAGCTTTTTATTTATTCTTTTAACAAGTCATTACTCATTTCTGCTGTTCTGCTCTTCCGGATTTGTAATCCGGATGAGCGCATAGAGCATAGGTCAGCACCCTATCAATCTTGAGATCACCAGCCGCTGTATTTCGGACGTCCCTTCGCCGATCTGCAGCAAACGCTGATCACGATAAAAACGTTCCACATTGTAATCTTTCATCAGGCCATACCCGCCATGGATCTGTACTGCTTCGTCAGATACCTCTTTTGCAATTTCCGAACAATACAATTTCGACATGGCCGCCTCTTTGGTGTATGGTTTTCCGCTGTCCTTCAACCAGCATGCTTTGTACAGCAGGTTGCGGGCCAGTTCAGTTTTTAAAGCCATGTCAGCCAGCTTGAAAGCGTTGACCTGGAACTTTGAAATGGGTTTGCCAAACTGTTTTCGTTGCTGTGCATACGCCAGTGCCATTTCATAGGCTCCCTGGGCGTTTCCCAAACCCATTGCAGCAATAGAAAGACGTCCGCCGTCCAGGGTATGCAACATGATACGTGAGCCTTCCCCGATTTTCCCCAGCAGGTTTTCTTTCGGAACCCGGCAATCGTCAAAATAAAGTTCGGATGTGTTGGAAGCCCGCCACATCATTTTGCCGTGCATGGTTTTTTGGGTGAACCCCGGTGTTCCGGTTTCCATCAGGATGGTGGTGAATAACTTTTTTCCGTTCTTTTCACCTGACACAGCCTGTACCGTACATCCTTTCGTAATATCAGTAGAACCGTTTGTGATAAATATTTTTGAACCATTGATCACCCATTCGTCATTTTCGGTCACAGCGGTCGTTTTCGTTCCGCGGGAGTCGGAACCTGCTCCGGGTTCGGTAAGGCCAAAGCTCCACAATGCTTCCCCGGTACATAACGGAGGAAGATATTTCATTTTCTGTTCTTCCGTCCCGTATTCAAATATAGGACTTATTCCCAACGAGTTATGAGCAGCCAGGGTAGCGGCCTGTGACCCGTCAACCCGGGCAATCTCTTCAACGGCAATGATGTAGGACAAGGTATCGAGCCCTTGTCCTCCGTATTTTTCCGGCAGGGTCATACCAAACAACCCCAATTCTCCCATCCTTTTTGTCAGTTCATAGGAAAACTCTGCTTTATCTTCAAGTTCTCCGGCAACGGGTTTGATCTCACGTTCAGCGAAATCGCGTACCGTGTCTCTTATCAGTTGTTGTTCTTCGGTTAAATCAAAATCCATTTTTATTCTTTTTTTCGTTTAAATTATAATTGTTCGTCCAAAGTTTTTTCAAGGTAAACAAGTTGGAGATCGGCATCCACCATATCCCCTTCATTGACAACGATCTTTTCAACCACCGCTTCACACTCTGCTGTGATGTTGTTTTCCATTTTCATCGCTTCCACAACCAGCAGGATGGTTCCCCGTTTTACCCGGTCGCCTTCCTTTACGTTGACTTTAATCACTTTCCCGGGCATAGGGGCGAATAAGTTGCTTTCACTGTTTCCCCGGCTCGCTGCCGAGAAATCACTGCTGGTGTTTAAAATATCTTTTCTGATGACTTGCCAGGTCATACCTTGCATACTTACCCATCCTGTAAATTTTTTATCGGTTGAAACGGATGCTTTGAACGAATGATCATCAACAGTAAAACGAATACCGTGTTCAGTGATTTCTTCAAGATGTAAATTATAATGCTCGTTTTCAAACAGGAATTCATAGCTGCTGTTTCTGGCCCTTTCGATTTTCAGCCAAAGTGTATTTCCATTCACATCGAGTGGAATTTCCATAATGTTCCGCCAATAGCCGATCCTTTTCCAGATGTTATTTTCGTTTTCATTACGGTTTGCATTCAGGCTGTGAAGAGTATAAGCAAACACAGGATATTTGACGCCTGTTTCCTCCTTTTCTTTTTCAACTTTTTCGATGATTTCCTGCGTATGTTCATCGCAAAACTTTGTGGATATCCGATTCTCTTTAAAAGCCGGATGGCGGAGAATGCCGAGTAAATAAGACAAGTTGGTTTGAATGCCATGAACTGTGAAATCTTTTAAAGCTGAAATGTTCCTTTCGGTGGCAATATCCCTGTTTTCTCCCCAAACGATCAGCTTGGCGATCATGGGATCGAAAAAACTGTGAATTTCAGTTGCCGATTCAATACTGCTGTCCACCCTGATATTTTCTCCGGCGGGTGCTTGATAATACGACATATTCCCCGGTGAGGGCATAAAATCATTGGCCGGGTCTTCGGCATAAACACGGCATTCGATGGCATGGCCTTTTTGAGACAGGTCTTCCTGTTTTAATCTTAACTCGTTTCCCTGTGCGATCAGAATTTGCTCTTTGACAAGGTCCACACCGGTGGTCATTTCCGTGACCGGGTGTTCAACCTGAATACGGGTATTCATTTCAAGGAAATAAAAATTCAGGTTCTTGTCTACGAGAAACTCAACAGTTCCGGCGCTGTTGTAATTCACCGCTTTCGCAATTTTTACCGCAGCTTCACCCATTTTTTCCCGGATTTCAGGAGTCAGTGTCGGCGATGGGGATTCTTCGATGATTTTCTGGTAGCGACGCTGGATGGTACATTCTCTTTCAAACAGGTGAACAACATTTCCGTGATTGTCTCCCAGCATCTGGAATTCAATATGGCGCGGTTTCTCTATGTATTTTTCGATATAAATGGTGCCGTCGCCGAAATAGTTTTTTGCCTCGCGTGAAGTGGCTTCAAGAATGTTTTCCAGCTCACCGGCTTCCCGGACAATACGCATCCCTTTACCACCGCCGCCTGCAGCAGCTTTCACCAGAATGGGAAATCCAACGGATCCTGCTTTTTCCGCCAGTTCCTCTGGTGAGCCCGTAATCCCTTTGGTCATGGGTACGCCAAGTTTCTCCACAAAACTGCGGGACTCTATTTTATTGCCCATCAGTTTCATGGCTTGTTCATGCGGCCCGATGAAGACCATGCCTGCCTCGTCGCAGGCTTGGACAAACAAAGAATTTTCGGCCAGAAAACCATATCCGGGATGAACGGCATCACAACCCGATTTTTTGGCTACCGCAATGATCTTTTCGATGTTCAGGTAAGTATCGGCAAGCTCGCTGTGCCCCAGGCAATAGGCTTCATCGGCCTTTTTCACATGCAGGGCGCCTTTGTCCACCCCGGAGTATATGGCTACTGTCCGGATACCCAGCTCCCTGGCTGAACGCATGATCCTGACGGCAATTTCACCCCGGTTGGCGATTAGTATTTTTTTGAAGATCTTATGCATAGTTTATTTTTTACCTGTAATTCGTTTTACTTCTTTATCAAAATCCGAAATATAGTTTTTATCCTGTATTACACGGTATTTTTCATATTCCTTATCTGCTTTTATTTTTGCTTCCAGTGCCGAAACTTTTCCTTTATCTTTCAAAATGGGGTAATCCGACAATTTGAGAAAATCATCCAGGAATTTTACCCAATCTTTCATTGTGGTAATTATTTCCCGTCTGGCCCTGTTTTCCGCCAAATCAAGATAAGCCGAAACAATTCGGTTCAATTCCTCAATATGCGCTTGACTCAAGTAATTTTTAGCAATGTGGATATCGGATTTTAAAATTTTACCATCCGGAGCGTGTTTCCAGGTAGTCAGTCCCATATATAGTTTTTTTGCATCTGCGGAAGAGTAAATTATTTCTGCTGCCGTTTTTCCCGTAATCGCCCAATGTAGTTTATTTTGCACTGTCGCAAAAAATCCTTTTGTTATGGGTGCGTTCTTATCGTAATCGGCAGACAAAGCATAGATATCCGTAATCTTCTGATAAAATCTTCGTTCGCTGGCCCGTATTTCACGGATCCTTTCGAGTAACTCTTCAAAGTAATCTTTTCCGAAAACTGTCCCGCCCTGCTTCAACCGCTCGTCATCCAGCACAAAACCTTTGATGATAAATTCTTTGAGCGTTTTGGTAGCCCAGATTCGGAATTGTGTTGCCTGATAGGAGTTTACACGGTAACCAACCGAGATAATGGCATCAAGATTATAAAAATTTGTTTGATAAATTTTCCCGTCGCTGGCAGTATGTGCAAAATTTGCACATACTGCATTCTCATCCAGTTCACCGGTTTCGAAAATATTTTTCAGATGTTTCGTGATAACACTTCTTTCTTTGCCGAACAACTGTCCAATTGCCTTTTGTGTCAGCCAAAGGTTTTCATTTTGCAAAAACACTTCCACCTTTACTTCGCCTTCTTTACCCGTGTAAAGCAAAAAGTTGGTTTTATTGTATGTGGAATTGTTTTCAGTCATCTTTTAGACCTTTGTGTTATTTATCAAAAGACTTTACCCACCCCGCTTTCCTTTTCTCCAGAAATGCCGCCATTCCTTCCTGTCCTTCTTTCGAAGCGCGTAAATCAGCGATCTTTCCGGCAGTATATTCAATGACCTCCCGGCTGACCTCCCCGGTTTCCGTCATCTTTTTGATCAGTTCCTTCGTGGCTCTCACTGCACCCGGTGCGGCAGTTATAAATTCTTTAATGTATTTTTGAAAGACTTCTTCCATTTCACTTTCATTCACCGTGTGGTTGACCAGATGCCATTTCTCCGCTTCTTTTGCTTTAAACCGTTTACCAGTGAGCATCAGTTCTTTGGCGCCATTTTCCCCGATGCGTTTCATGACAACCGGTGCAATGGTTGCCGGAGCAATACCCAGTTTCACCTCGCTGAAGGAAAAGGTTGTGTTTTCTTCGGCAATCACAATGTCGCAGGCGGCCAGCAGACCATTGGCTCCGCCAAATGCAGCACCATGAACCAGAGCAAGCGAAGGTACCGGACAATCGTAAATGGTTTTGAATAAAACGGCTAGCTTCAAAGCATCCTTTTTATTTTCATCATAACCATATCCGGCAATCCTTTTCATATAATTCAGGTCGGCGCCGGCACAAAACGATTTGCCGTTTCCGCGCAAAACCATTAGCCGCACCTCCTCCATGTTGCCAACCTCTTTAAAAGCCTCTGTGAGCTCAGCGATCATCAGATCATTCATGGCATTATGGACCTCCGGACGGTTCAGCCGGATGGTTGTAACGATGCCTGGCGTTATGGTTATTGTCTTAAAATCGTTTTTCATTTTATCAAAGTGTACCTGACAATTTTAGATTCTTTAAATGAAATCTCCGGATATTGTTACATCCTGAAAACACCAAATTTCTGTTCCGGATATTTTTTATTCAGTGATATCGCAATACCCATAGCCAGAATTTTTCTTGTGTCCACCGGATCAATGATCCCGTCATCCCAAAGCCGGGAAGTGCTGTAATAGGCAGACCCTTCCCGCTCGTATTTGGCAAGGATTTTCTGCCGTAATTCTTCAATTTCATCTTTTGGCGGTTCCATGCCCCTTGCGCGGTACTGGTCTTCTTTCACGGTAGTCAGCACAGTGGCCGCCTGCTCGCCGCCCATGACCGATATTTTGGCATTGGGCCACATCACCAGCAAACGGGGATCGTAAGCTCTACCAGCCATCCCGTAATTTCCTGCACCGAATGAGCCCCCGAAAATGACTGTAAACTTAGGCACATTGGTATTGGAAACAGCATGCACCATTTTAGCTCCGTCTTTGGCAATTCCACCTCTTTCAAAATCTTTTCCAACGATAAAACCGGTAATGTTTTGCAGAAAGACCAGTGGAATTTTCCGGGTGGTACACAGCTCAATGAAATGGGTAACTTTTAAAGCGGATTCTGAAAACAGTACGCCGTAATTGGCTATGATGCCTACGGGAAACCCCATGATGTAAGCAAAGCCTGTGACAACCGTAGTGGCATATCGTGCTTTGAATTCATGAAAACGACTACCGTCCACGACCCTCATGATAATCTCGCGGGGATCAACAATCTTCCGGAGGTCCACCGGGGCAATTCCGTAAAGCTCTTCGGGGTCATACAGCGGCTCTTCGGGCGAGATAGTTTCAAGAGTTTGTTTCTCCCTTTGCTCCAGGTTCTCGAAGATATTGCGGCAAATCTGAATGGCATGTGTGTCGTTTTCTGCGAAATGATCGGCCACTCCCGAAATGGAAGTGTGCACATCGGCGCCACCCAATTCTTCGGCAGTCACTTCTTCACCCGTTGCCGCCTTGACCAGCGGCGGGCCACCGAGGAAAATGGTTCCCTGTTCTTTCACAATGATGGTTTCGTCGCTCATGGCCGGCACATAAGCACCACCGGCCGTACACGATCCCATCACAATGGCGATCTGCGAAAGACCCATTGCCGACATACGGGCCTGATTGTAAAATAATCTTCCGAAATGATTTCTGTCGGGAAAAACGGTATCCTGTTCGGATAAATAGGCTCCACCGGAGTCAACCATATAAACACAGGGCAGATGGTTTTCCATTGCGATTTCCTGTGCACGAATATGCTTTTTGAGGGTGTAACGCATGTATGAACCACCTTTCACCGTGGCATCATTGGCAATAATGACCGTTTCGCGGCCGTGAATCACACCAATGCCGGTAACAATTCCGGCAGAGGGAAAAGCATTATCGTACTGTTCAAATACAGCAAGCGGAGACAATTCGAGAAAAGGGGTGTTGGGGTCTACCAGCAGGTTGATCCGTTCCCGTGCAAGCAATTTGCCTCTTTTTTTATGCAGATCAACAGCCCGTTTTGAGCCTCCTTGTGTGAACATTTCCATGCGTTCACGGAATTCATTCAGTAATTTTTTAAATTCCCGTTTGTTATTTTTAAACTCTTCGGAACCTGAATCGATCTTGGTTTTAAGTGTATACAAATCTAAAGCTGTTTGTTAATTTTTTTAAGCTGATTTTTATGCAAGTTTAGGGAAATTTGCCCAATATTAAAAGTGAAATGTGTCCAAATTAACACACCGGACATTTTCGCTTTTTCCAATCCTGTTTTTTACTGCCGGCAAAAACAGAAATATGAATGGTATTCAGGTAATTTTACTAATTTAGCCCGGTTAAAAATAATCATTTCATTAACCAATTTTTCAAATATGCATTATCCCAAAG